>JAIRZC010000032.1 GCA_031267455.1 Accumulibacter sp.
CGTTATATGCAGGGCAAAAGCCAAGGGCAAGCGAAGCGTGAGGCGGAAATCGCACGGCAACGCGCGATGGAAAGATGGGACGAATTTCGCGTAATCCGGGACGAGGCCCGGAAAATCCAGAACGAGGTTCTCGCGGACATGGGCCTGCCGCCGACCAATCCACCTCCGCCGCCCTCGCCACCTCCTGTCGCGCCGTCTCCGGGCGAGTCGGTTTCGATCGGACAAGACGCGGGAAACCCGCAGCAGCAATTGGCGGCACCACCGAATCCGGCAGAAGGCCAAGGCATCGAGGGCGCATTGCCGGGCGCTGAGCCGGTGGAGCCGGTGGAGTCGGTGGAGTCGGTTGAGTCGGAGCGGGCGCGGTTTGCGGAAAAGGCGGCGGCGCTTTCCAAGTCGCTGGTGACACTGGAAGCGGCAGAGGCGAGCGAGGCCGAGAAGGAACAGGCGCTTCAGGTCGTCACGGAAGGTGTCGCGGGACTGTCTGCCGAACCGACCGAGACCGGAACACTGGCGGTGTCCGGCCCCGGCGCGCGAAGCGTGGTCAAGGCGATTGTGCCCGGCGCGCGAATGCTGACACGATCGGATGGCGCGGTGGTCGTGGGCAAGAGCGCCGCTCCGCAGGTGATCGAGGCGATCCAGAACGCGAAGACGCTCTGGAATCGCGGACAAAGTTCGAGTTCGCAAACCGTGACGTCGGCCACGTTCGCGCCGCTCACCGAAAGAGCGAAGGTTCCGGAAGCGAGTGTTCCGAGCGTTCCAGAAGCAGCGATTCCAGAAGCGAGTGTTCCGCCCGTGTCGATGGGAAATGCGCCGGTTCCAGAAGCAGGCGTTCCGGAAACGCGGGCGTACGCCGGGCAACCGGGCGCGCCGTCCGCGGATGAACGCCAAGAGGCGAATCGGGCGGCGCGGGAAGCGCGGCGGAAGGCGTTTGAATCGAGGTATAAAACTACGATTTATACCGTGAACACGGAAGACGACGGATCGTTCGACGTAAAGCTGCTCCGCGACAATGACGGGAACGTCGTGATCTTCGATATGTCCGACAATGTTCCGCACATCAAGCTCCCTGCGGCGTTCGCGAAGGATAAAACGGATGAGGCCGTGCTGGCCTACGAGTACGAGCCTCTAGGCTATCTGTCGTCCACGGAACAGGCATCCCCCGACGCCCGTGGTGAATCTCGTCCATCGAATGCAGAATCCCAAGGTCTTACAGGCGATGCTGATGGCGATGGAAGAGTGCAAGAAAGATTACGACCTGAAGTAGAAAAACCGTCCGAGACGCTCCGTCAGGACAAGGCGGAAGCGGCGGGCGCGAAGGAGGATTCCACTTTGGGAAATGCGCCGGTTCCGGGCGGGCGGATTTCGCCGGTTCGGAGAAAGTCTCGCCGCTACGATCTGATCGGCGATATTATCGATTTGGGCGGATTGTCCCCGGCGATTGCGCCGGATGTCGTTTCGGATACGGCGTTTCATTCGCACTTGCCCGGTTTGTTCCAGAGAGGCGCGAGCGAGGATTTGTCGTACATGAGTCGCCTTCTCAACGAAACGCACGGCTGGAATCTGGACGAGGACGGGCGCGAACTCTCCGATCTCATCCGGAGGGCGGCTTTCGGAGAACGTATTACATCTCCCGAACAGACCGAAGCCGAACTCAACGCCGGGAAAGAACGCCAATACCGCGACTCGATCCGCCAAGAGGCCGAGAAATTAAATCGGCGCTTACCCAAGGGCCAGAACATCCGAACCGTTGGCGTAAAATTCACCGCCCTCGAAAGGCAAGTGTCGGAAGTCAATGAAGCGCGTTTGAAAGAGGTTCGCGCCCAGTTGAAGAAACGCGAAGCGGCGTATTCCGAACGATTTTGGCGAGCCTATGAGCAGGCGCGAAGTATACTGGCGGAAGAAGAAATCGACGCGATCCTGGACGCGATTCCAGACAATAACCATGTTTCCTGGCTTGCCAGGGCAAGGAAAGAACTTGAACAAACCTACGAACGCATCAACGCGGAAAAAGACGCCTACGAACGCGGCGGACGATCCGACCCAAGCAGTGGTCAATCGACTGGTCCAGAAAATGAAAGAGAAACTGCTCCAGAACAAGGCGTTCATGGAGGACCTTCAGGCGCTCGATCCGGAGGATCGGGAGAATATGTTCGAACTGGCGGCGATCGGGATGTTGAAAGATCATCTGGCCGCCAAGAAAGCCAAGAGAAAGAATCCAAACACCCCGGACTGACGCTCGAAGGACAGACCGAAGCCGAAGCGAAGGAATCGGAACGGCTTCGGGAAGAATCGGATCAGGGACTTTCCAAGGAGCAGATCGACCGGGAACGGGAGGCTTTTACGCTTTCCGGAGAAAGTCAGGCGAAACCGCAGGGCAGCCAGTCGAACCTTTTTACGCCCGACGGAAGAGCGAGTCAGGCAGCCGAGGCGAAGGCTTCGTCCGAGGCCTTCATTCCCGCACCGGGCGGCGAGAACGACTACGGCGCGATTACGCCGGAGATGGCACGCGCGATGAAGCGCCAGTCCGGGCCGATCCGACTCCAGCAGGGCATTCAGAACGCCGATGGCACCGGCTGGGGATTGGCGCATATCGAGGCCAATCACGGAGAACAGATACGGCGAGCCGGATTTGCTTCGGTCGAGGATTTTGTATCGCGTATCGCGGCTAATTTCAACCGGGTTTTACAGACATCGAACGCTCAGCTTC
Source organism: Accumulibacter sp. (assembly GCA_031267455.1). Taxonomy (GTDB): domain Bacteria; phylum Pseudomonadota; class Gammaproteobacteria; order Burkholderiales; family Rhodocyclaceae; genus Propionivibrio. The sequence goes on from JAIRZC010000032.1 coordinate 2,708, forward strand.
TCGTGGCGATTACGGACGGTCGTCAGGAGGTGATGTTTATTCAGCTTTCGCCGTCGTCGGAAGGGGATTTTTATCGGGTGAACACGGCGTTCCCGGCCAGTCGCGATTACTTGGCCAAGCAAGAGCGGAAAAAGGGCTATCGGATGCTCTGGGACGGGAGCGAACCCGCGTCTGCTGTCGCCGGACAACAACCCCTATACGCTGGCAGTCCTGAATCAAAGTCCGGTCAGGATGCCCCCATCGCTCAGGGCCAAAGCAGTGATCCCACTATAGCACAGAACGCGGATTCCGGATCGGCGGGCGAAACGTATGACCAGAGATACTATCGCCGGCATCATTCGGGCGATGGAATGTCGGAATGGGGCCACGCGATGATGTCCGATGAGGAGGAGCGCGTTGGTCATTACGGGCCGAAACTCTTTATCGCCGAACTCGACGGGAACTATGTGGGCGATGAATTGCGTGAAACGATTATCGAGGCATGGCGAAAGAGCGAAGAGGAAGGCAACGCGCCGGAAGGCTATGGGCCGGAAGACTCCGACGAACTCTCCGACGAAGAGATTATCGATCTGTTCAACCCGGAGGATATTGTCGATTCCGCGGCGGGCTTCGATAACGGAGAATTGGCCGAATGGTTCTATCGGAACGTGGTCGAACCGAATGACCTTACGTATGTGACGACCTACGACGGCGCGGTAGTCTTCGATCCCGCGCTTTTAGAGCGCGTCCAAGAGGAATACGAGCAGAGCGGCGCGCCGAAGAACGCGGTTGAGAAGCCGGAGGCCATGCGCCGTCTGGTGGATAGCGCTCTTTCCGAAACAAACGCCAATCAGACCGTGCGTATCGTACCGGTTTCCGAACAAGAAGCGCGGGCTGCCAGCGAACAGGCCGGGCTAGATATTTCAGGTTATACGCATACAGCGGATATGTTTGCCGTGCGTCATGCTTTGAATCAGCATGGCGATGCGAAGAAAGAAGCAAGGCGCGGACAGATTGCCATCGGGCGTGAAGATGTGGCTGCTGTGCCTGACACTCTGGCTGCTCCAGATGCTGTCGTCTATGGAGCGAAAAACAATCGAGGGCAAGACTTGATCGCGTCAATCAAGCGAATGCCGGACGGCACGCTGTTGATGGTGGAAGAAGTACGGACGGGAAAAAAGACGCTCGCGCTTACAAGCTTACGGAAGTATCCCGCCGCGAAAGATTTCAGTTCGATTGCTCGGACTCTGCTTTCCAACGCCCAAAGCGACGGCGGGAATGGACTGATTATATTCGATCCGAAGCAAGCGAACAAAAAATTATCGATCCCGCAAGACTTCTCGGTGGCGGGAAAGGCCGTGGCCGAGCAACTCGCGGCGACGGGACGGTATTCTCCCAAGGAAGTTTCGTCGTATGCCGCGCTCGTCGATGCGTTCTACAAGACGCTCGCGACGCGCACCGGAATGCCGGTCGATGAACTCTGGACGAAGTATCCGCTGAAAGTGGTGGCGATGCTGGACGCGATGAGTCGCGCGGGTTTTGACCAGTCCGCTTACCACGGTTCGCCGCATCGGTTCAGCAAATTCACGCTGGATCACATCGGTTCGGGCGAAGGCGCGCAAGCCTATGGCTGGGGCCTGTACTTCACCGACCTGAGGGAAATCGGGGAATTTTATCGGACGAAGCTCACGCGTAATCGACAGGTTGAGCGGTTTTACAGAAAACCCGGTGCGGAGTATAGCCGATTCGTCCTGACAAACGAAGGCTGGGTCGCCGAGAATGACGATGCTTCCGATTTCATGAAGGCGACCGTAGCGGAAACTCTTGGGCTAAATCTCGCGGACGCCGTGGGGATCAATCAGGCGAGAAGGGATATTGAGGCTTTCCTGGGCGAAGACGATAAAAGACTCTCCGACAAAGGGCGCGAAATCTTAGATTCCTGTGATACCTCGGACTTTTACATACTGTTGGACGCGGAAAACTTTCTCAAGGATATAGAGGTCGGAAAAGACGAGGGCCAACTCTACATAGCCGAGATTCCGGACAACGATGTTCTGCTCGATTGGGACACGCCGCTCTCGGAACAGCCGGAGAAGGTGAAGAAGGCGCTCTCCGGCCTCAAGAAACTTTTGCCCAAGAACGCCTTGCCCGATCTGGACGGCGACTGGAATGTGCTTTTCGGGGACGAAAACACCGGGAGTGAATTTTACGAGACACTGACCGCGCTCGTGGGCAGCGACAAGAGGGCGTCGACGCTCTTGAACCAGGCCGGCATTCCCGGTCTGCGCTATCTGGACGGCGTTTCGAGAGGCAAGGGCGAAGGCACACACAATTATGTGATCTTCGACGATCAAACCATTGAGATTCTGGAGACGTTTTACCAGAACGAGAAGAACGGAAAGTCGCCGCGCGGTTCGTTCGATCCGAAAAGGCTTTTGACCACGTTATTCGAAGGGGCCGACCGTTCGACCTTCTTGCACGAGAACGGGCATTTCTTCCTTCAGATGTACGAGAACCTGATCGGTGACGCGCTTTCTTCCGGAACGCCTTTGACGCGCGGCCGGATGATCCTCCAGCAGGACTTTTTGAACGCGATTCGCTGGGCGGGTTTCGAGGGATCGTTCAAGGACTGGCAGAAACTCTCGATGAACGAAAAGCGCCCTGTCCACGAGAAATTCGCGCGCGGGTTCGAAGCGTATCTGCGCGAAGGGAAAGCGCCGACGCCGAAACTGAAGGGGATTTTCGAATCGTTCAAGGAGTGGTTGAGAGCCATTTACAAGCGCCTGACTGATTTGAAGGTTCAACTGACACCGGACGTCCGGAGTCTCATGGATCGGATGCTGACGACGGACGGCGATGAAGGGGTTTCGACCGGGATGGACGCGGCGAAGGGCCGTGCCCAGCCGCTCACGTCCCGCGTACTCACGCCTTCCGGTTACAGGTTCATGGGTGAGATTCGCGCAGGCGACGCGGTGATCGCGGCTGATGGTTCCACGACGACGGTGACGGCGGTCTATCCGCAAGGAAAGAAACCGATTTACCGAATCGTGCTTTCGGACGGAAGCCGCGCGCGCTCGACGGCGGACCACTTGTGGAAGGTGCGGGAAGAGCGCGAGGAAGATTTCAAGGTGATGCCGTTAGAAGCGATTCTGCGCGGTTTTGCCACGGGCCGGCGGTATGAGATTCCACCACTCGCTTTTTGAGGATTCAACACCATTGTTTCGATCCAAGTATGTACCTATTGGAATAGGGAGCGTGGAAAAAGCGTGTCTTTCAGGGGCACCGGTCGATTTCGTCATGCGAGGCGACGCGACGCAATATCGCGATATTGCCTTCGATTTCCATCGATATTTTGTAGTTTCCCGTTACATGGACACTGTAAATGTCCGGCTTCGCATAGCCTTTGAGTTTTTCAAAGCGCAAACCGGAGGGTATAGGACGTTTCGCCAGTGCTTGCAGGCATTTGTCTACGCTGTCACGCAGGCTTATTTCAAGCTTGCCGTACTCTTTGTGAAACGATCGCCGTTTTTTCCAAAAGATGATTTCAATGCCGCCGACTCCTACGACGGTCACCGGCGTAAATCCGAGAGAAGCGCGTCAATCGTGCTAAAAACGGGAAGATCGTCTGTAGGCTCCGCATTCAAGTCGTGCTTGAGGGTGGCGAGTCTTACCGCCATCAAGTCTTCGTGCAGCAGAGCCGCGTTCGTAATGGCTTCTTCGTATGCGTCGTGCAACGATTCCCGGTGTTCAGCAGACAATCTGTCGTCAAGGTCAATACTGGCGCGTTTTGCCAGCATGCGCGGCAGGTACGATTCGAGAGCGGATTCCGCTTTACGAAAGACATCGATTTTTTGGGCGTCCGGGTCGAGGTATTCACCGGCGACAACAGACAGATTCGATATTTCCGTCGTCAGATGGGAGAGAACGCGGGAAAAATCCGAGAAATCGGCGGCGCGTTGCGCCAAGGCGTCAACCGTTGCGTCAATATCCGCCAACAGGTCGAGACGGGTGGTTGCCCAAGCCAACTCCGTGGCATGGGCAAATTTACCGGAAGAAGGAAAAATTCGTATTTTCATGATCGTACCAGTATACGACAAAACTTTTATTCACAGGGAGGGATGGGCGCGCCCGTCTTTTTCAGAACTTCCGCGCGGTATTGGCTTATGCCGATGCTTACCGATAAGAGCGCCCCTTGTGAAGTTATCAGCAGGTTTATGGCGGGCATGGAACGATCGGGCGCGAAATGAACAAAGCGTGTTCGGCGAGCATGATTCTCTTGACCAGGAAGACATCAAGCCCGAATTGCGCGTATCCCTGCTTGAGCGCGTCGCCGTAGGTATCGAACGTGCCGACGATTTCGTCCCCCTTGATGAGAACAAATTTCCCTTGCTGTTCCAGCAACGAGGAAAGATTGGCGTTGTATGTGGCCACTTCTTTGTCCAGGACGCCCATTGTTCCCTCCCATTCATCCACAGTACGCAAACCAGTATACGACAAAATTGTTTATTTCAAGCGGTAGATTTTCTACCAGAAAGTGTTTGCAATGAAGCTGTTGACTTCCTCGATCACCCCCTTCGCTCCGCGCTTCATTACCGGTATCTTCCCGGATGGTGAGGAAGAGGCGCAATGTATCCGTATCGCGCACCCGTCCCGGATGTATGTCACGGATGACTTGATTCCCACGCACAACACGTATGCGACAGAGGACGCGGCGAAGGACGCGGTCTTTCAGCAGGCGGCGGACGAATCGAGCGAGATTCCGAGCTTTGCCGAAACGGAGAAGGCTTACGGCGGAAAAAGGTCTTATCAGAAGGCAAAGTCCGCGAAGAAGACGAAGCTCAATTACCGACAGTGGATACAGGTCAGAACACCCGAGTTCAAGAACTGGTTCGGCGATTGGGAGGCGGCGCGAGGTGTCCGGAAGCTGGACAAAACAAAAGCGGCGAATCTGGACGGCGTGACGCCCGCTTCTGACCAAAAAGCCGTAGAAGCGTTGTTCAAGGGATTCGGCCCGGTCAAGAACACGGAAGACGGTCGTTCGGTTACTTTTCCGGTCGGCATGGCTGGAAAGATCGTCCGGCACAAGGGCTTTGACGTCAAACGGATCGCCGGGGCGTTCGATAAACTCTTCGCGAACGCTGTTCCAATGGGGTCAGAACTTGAGGAGAGAAGAGAAGGACACAAAGCGCATCCGGAAATTTCCGCCTACCATCACTACGTCAGTAAGTTTGAGCAGGATGGCCAAGCGTACTATGTTCGCTTCTCCGTACAAGAGATGACAGCGAAAGAAGGGCAGCCGGGGAGAAACTTGGCGCACTCTTCTTTTGTTTCCGAAGTCGCTGTATACGAACAAGGCGCGAACCCTGAATCTGCCGGGGGCCGGGTTATTGACCCGGTCTTAACAGAGGGTGCCGCGCCTGTTGATCGCAAGTTAGCACAATGGCTCGAAAAAGGCAACCCCGCCACCGTCTCCAAGGTGGTCGACCCGGAGACGGGGGAACCGAAGGTGGTGTATCACGGGACAGACGCGGAGTTTAGCCGGTTCATGAAGAAGTACGGCGGCAGAAGCGGTTCAGACGATGGGAAGCTGGGTTTCTTTTTTACCGATAACAGAGAGGTTGCAACGGATTACGCGGGCAGGAGCATGAAGGACGGATCGCCGCTCCCCTCCGGGCGCGTCATGGAAACCTTCCTCCGCATCAAAGAACCTGCCGCCTACGATCTTCGCGGGACCGGCGCTATCGGGGCAATGGCGCTCAAGCCACATATTCGCCTCGCGAAAAAAGAAGGACTCGATGGCATTATTTTCAAAAACCTGAAAGACCCCGGTGGAGTTATATTTGGAACGCATGCGCCTAGCACCATCATAATCGCCTTTGCCCCCAATCAGATCAAATCGGCGACGGGCAACACCGGTGAATTCTCACCGAAGAACGATGAAATCTACCGGCAGGACGCGGAAGAGAACGGCCTTCGGCGGGCCAAAGCGCGGTTGCTGCGAATCGGGAAAACCATTCGGGAGGGGCATCAAATCTCGAATGAACCCATTGATCTGGGAAAGACGCCGGAAGTCCTGACGCGGCTGGGGGTTCCGCAATTGCCGATGCGGATTCCCGATCCGAAGAAGCTCTTTCAGATCGTCGGGAAGGAAGGAGAAGGACGGCACGGCATCGACCCGGAAACGCTTTCCGAGGTGCCGGAGGCCCTGCATCATCCGCTGGCGGTGTTTTCCTCGCGGACGCAGGACAATGCGTTCGTGATCGTGATGGAATTGAAAGATGGCGAAGGAAGACCTGTCGTCGCCGCGCTTCATGCCAACGCGCGTCAGGGACGAATGGAAATCAACCGGATATCGTCGATCTACGGAAAGGACAGCGCCGCCCGGATTTTTGGGCAGTGGGCCAAGGAAGGACTGTTGAAGTATCTGGACAAAAGCAAGCCCGAAGCGCTCCAGTCCGCCGGGCTCCAATTGCCCATGGAGGGAACGACATCGGGCTTGCCGAAGACTATAGCGCAGACCGGGAATAAAGACAAGGGCGACGTCTTCAATCAGGACGCGTTGCCCGCTGCCTCGGTCGATCCCTCGCCTTCTCCGTCGTCTCCGTCGCTTCCGTTCTCGCCGCCGGTGAAGTGGAACTATGTCCTTCCGGACGAGAAACTTGCCGCGAGGCTGGATTCGCTCCAGTTCGACTATCAGGATCGGTTTGTCGATATGAAGCACATTATCGAGGCGATCCGGAAGACCGGCAAGGCGATTCGCGAGGAATTCAACCCTTATGCCGAAGAATCGACGATGCAGGGCCGCGTGATGCGGCGTATCAAGACCTTCAAACTGAACGAAGAAAAGCCGATTTTCGATTCGCTGGAAAAAATCGGCGTCTCGCTTCAAGACTTCCATACCTTCCTTCACGCGCGGCACGCGCCGGAGAGGAACGCGGAGATGAAGCGGCGAAATCCGGGTAAGGCAGAACTCGACGCGAGGATCAAGAAGGCGGAAGCAAAACTTCAGTCGGCGCTTATCGAAGACCGAAAAGACGACGCGACGCGGATTGAAGAGGAAATCGAAGACCTGAAGGCGATCGAAGCCTTTACGGGGACGGAAGACGAGCGCGCCATGCTTTCGGGAATGAGCGATGAGGAGGCGAAGTCGATTCTCGAAAAATGGAAAAAGAGCGAGCACGCTTCGGAAATGGATCGGCTCGGGAACGCGGTCGATCAGATCGTTCGCGGAACGCTCGACGAGATGCGCTTGGCCGGGCTGGAGACCGAAGAGACGTTGATCCGGATTGAAGGAATGTATAAGCACTACGTTCCCTTGCAGCGCGACCTTTCGAACGTTTTGGGCGATGAGGCGCTCGCCGGGGATGGGACGGGCCGAAGTCTCGGGAACGTGAAGGGGTCGAGCTTTAAACGCGCGACGGGTTCTTTGCGCAAGGTGGAGAATATCTTTGCGCAACTTGTCGCGGCGCGGGAAGCGGTGATCGTTCGCGGGGAAAAGAATCAGGTGATGCAGGCGTTGTATGGGCTGGTTCTCGATAATCCGAATCCGGAATTCTGGATGACGATCAAGCCCGGAACGCCGGCGGTGGCGGTCCGGAAGAAGCTGAGGGCTTCAGGAGCGGAGGCAAAGGATATTGCGGCGCTGGCGGGTCAGATGACGGTGCGCGTGCTCGATCCGGAAACGGGAACGGTGCGGACGGTGCTGAATCCGTATTGGAAGAAGCTCGATAACGTGACGACGTTCCGCTTGAACGGGGAAGACCGGCTGATTGTGTTTAACCGGACGAACGATGCGGCGCTGCGTCTGGCGCAAATACTCAACGGGTCGCACGCTTCGTATAAGCCCGCCCATGATCTCATAACCGCGATCGGGAAGGTGACGCGCTGGGCGGGTGGGGTGAATACGACGTTTAACCCGATCTTCGGGATCACGAATTTTGAGCGCGATATTCAGTCGGCGCTCCTGAATCTTTCGAGCACGGAGTTGGGCGAGGATTGGGGGAAGCAGTCTTATGAGGTCGCGAAGACGGTTCCGGCGTCGGTGCGCGCGCTGTGGCGTGAGGCGCGGGGCAAGGGGAATACGGGCGAGATGGCGACGTATGTTCAGGAATTCTTCACGTCGGGCGCGGTGACGGGTTATCGGGAAATGTTTTCGACGATTGAGGAGCGCGTCAAAGCGATCGAGAATGAAATGCTCGGAAAAGGTCTCCGGAATATGCGGGGCGCGAAACAACTGCTCGACCTTGTGTCGGATTATAACGGGTCGATCGAGAACGGGACGCGCCTTTCGGTATTCATCGCGGCGCGTAAGAAGGGTCTGTCAACACGACGGGCGGCGGTGATTGCGAAGGATATTACGGTGAATTTCAACCGGCGGGGCGCAAAGACCGGACCGGCGGCAATGCTGTATATGTTCTTTAACGCGCGGGTACAGAGCGCGGAACGGACACTGCGAACACTCAGGGGACGACATGGGAAGAAGATCATCGCGGGAATGATGGTGGGAGCAGAAGAAGTCAAAGCCTCCTCCGGCTTGTCGCTATCCTTTTCCATCCCTGAGCAAAAAAAACAGCCGTGGCCTTCGGTTGCCTTTACACATACTATTCCTTCTCCGCTGTTTGAGAGCCTGTCAATGAATACATCGAATTTTGCGCGAAGGGGCGGCGATTCGGAAGAGGGTCAAACATCGGATCCAAGGAGAGATTTGAAGCGAAAACTCGAAGCGAGTATGAGACTACCTGCGCTTCTGCAGAAACTGGCGGAGTGGACGGGATACAAACACGGCTCAACCATGGGGAATTCAAGACAACAATCCATTAAATGCCTACAAAAATGCCTACTACGAGAACGATGTTCAGGGCCTTGTTTCGCATTTCAGTTCTTCGCACAGAGCTTGCCACGCCGAGAGTTTCAAGGCGTCTTCGGCGCAGTTTGCGACGACTCGATCAAAAAACTGTTTGCGCTCGGTTTCATCATCCACCCCGACACGGGGGGCATCCCCGCGCAGGGAACCGCGACGGGCGTTTTCGTTGCGCACGCGGCGAAGCTCAGCGTCGTAACGAGCGCGAGCGCCCGCGCGTATTGCGTCGATCTGTTTTTCATAGGTACTCCGTAGCTCGGTTAAATTTTCCTCATGCGCGGCTTTGATTTCTGCTTGTTCTTTCCGCGCTTTCTCGCCTTCGACCTGTACCGTTGCCCGATACGCCGTGAACTCGGAGACATTGGAGCGGTACATCCACCCGAGGATCAGCAACGCCGCCACGAGCGACGCGGACACACCGGCGAGGAATTTATCGATGGTCGGCATCTAAATCTCCGTTGCAAAACTCCATCACCAAGGAGGCGTCGACCCGGTGCCTGATCTCGGCGGCGGATTGATACGCCTGATACTCCCCCAACAGGTCGGTGTATTTGACCGTCGACACTGCGAGCAGCACGGCGAAAAACGCGCTCATCGCCGCGAAGAAGTTACGGAGCGTGAGGTGCTTCATGGTTAGAGCGTGATGTTGCCTAGCATGGCCCCGCCTAGCGTAACGACGGCAGGCGTGTCGGCAGATGGGTAGGTGGCAGGCGTAAGCTGACCAATACGGGTATCAAGCACCGCCATATAAATATTCATGGCATTTCGTTGCATATCGAGCAACCGTTGCTGGCGCATTTCGGGCTGACCATATACCGGATTGGCGATGAAATCATTCAAGCGATTGAGCCTCGATTCAAGCTCGGCACGTTCGGACGTAAGTTCTTTATAAAGCACCGACATATCATTCCTCCAGTTGTTTACCCGCCTGAAAATCCTTGAGCGTCAATCCGCCGGTGTACTGACAGTGCGCAAGCTCTTTGAAGGTCGTCCAGCGTCCGGCCCATTCGAGGCCGACCGATTCGGCGATCTTTCCGCATCTCGCAAAGAGCGCGGTATCGTTCCAGTCGATTTTTCCGTTTTTCATCGGCGCAAAGTCGAACGCGACGCGGTAGTTATGCATAGACTGTCCCGCTTTCGCGTTCGTCACACGTTTACCGGGTTTCGTGCGCCCTTGCGCATAGAGCGCGTTTTGCGCCTCGGCGTCGCGGTACGTCGAGGTAATGCGTATCTCGATGTTTTCCTTGGCGCACGCTTCAAGAAAGGCTTTGGCCTTGGCTTTCACCACGGGACGCAGGTCTTCGAGACTTCGGCTATCGATCATGACGTTTATTCCGACGTGCTAACTCCATTTCTTCTTGCCGAACTTTTACGATGTACTTCTGACGCTTAGTCAGGCCTTTGCTTTTCAGTTTTTTGCTTTTCAGTTTTTTGCTCTTCATTTCTCCTCTTCCTTCCCCTCGGCTATCTCACTCAGTTTCCCCGTCGCCCGCTTACGAAGTTTTTCGATCAGTGCCTTGGCCAGCGGATGCACGGGTAAGCCCAGCTTCTCGGCGGACTTTAAAATCGATGCCGCCTCGGTCAGCACGAGCACAAAAATAAACCAGTCGATCAGCGGGAATGAATGCCCGGTCAGCCCGATCAGCATGACGGTGATCACGCCGCATACCAGTATCGTGAGCATGTGCGTCAGCGCTTTCACGATCCAGCCGTAGAGTTTCGCGCGTGAGAACGAGTCAGTCTTGAGCGCGTGCGCGACGCCAAAGACGAGGTCGATCACGGACAGCGCGAACCAGGTCTCGAAGAATCCCCAATTCCCGCCGAAGTAGGTCGAAAACGCAGCAGGAACGCTCGCGACAAGCGCTTTAAACTTGATCCCGGAAAACACCCCGGCGAGGTGATAACTCATCTCGCCGCCGACATCCGAGAATTTATACGCCATATCGTCACCTGCGTTCATGGGTCACAGCGCGATGGGTTTAGCGGATTGATTCGTCGGCACTCCGCACGTTCTAATCTCGTACTTGACGCACAGACGGTAAAGAAACGGGTCGAATGCTCCGTCAACAAACCACACAGCCTCCGCGTGCGCCATTTTTGACAAGACAACGCTTAGCGAATAAACGGGCATCTCTTCTAGAATTTCGGCGAAATCAGGGTGGCCAAAAGACCACTGAACCGCATCTCCATTCTTCAAGATGAACTTTGTTAGTCGCTTCACGTTTTTCTTCAAAGCTTTCACTTCTTTGTGATAGTTTTTTATCGCCTTGGCGCTACGCGTCGGCGGATTTGGCGCCTTCCAATGGATTAGATATTTCATGCCGCTCTCCTTGTCTAACAAGCCCTCAATTCAGGCGGTAATTGCCGTCCGGCGCGCTCGGACTCATACGACGCTTCGCAGTGCTTGATATCGCCAAACCACCCGAAAAAACGGTCGATCGTTTTCCTCGGCCACGATCG
>JAIRZC010000008.1 GCA_031267455.1 Accumulibacter sp.
CCCGGAAACGTTTCGGGCAGCATTTTCTGGTCGATCGCGGGGTCATCGACGCCATCGTCCGCGCCATTATGCCCGGCGCGCGCGAGCGTATCGTCGAAATCGGTCCGGGAACCGGCGCGCTGACGCGTCCGCTCCTTTCGCGCGTCGAGCGGCTGCACGTCGTCGAAATCGACCGCGATATCGTCGCGCGGCTAAAGCGCGAATTTTCGCCCGAAAAGCTTCTGATCCACGAGGCAGACGCGTTGCGCTTCGATTTCGGAGCGCTCTTTGCGGGCGAGAAAATGCGCCTCGTCGGGAATCTGCCCTACAACATTTCCACACCGCTCCTCTTTCATCTGGGTAGATATGCCGATCGCGTAACCGACATGCACTTCATGCTGCAAAAAGAGGTCGTCGACAGGCTCGTGGCCAAGCCGCGCACGGTCGATTACGGGCGCTTGTCGGTAATGCTCCAGTACCGGTATGTTATTGACCGTCTCTTTTGCGTCGCGCCTGAGTCCTTTGACCCGCCGCCGAAGGTCGATTCGTCCGTCGTCCGGATGATTCCGCGCCCGCCCGGCGACCTGCGCGTGAAAAACGAAGCGCGATTTTCACGCCTCGTCCAAGCGGCTTTTTCGCGGCGGCGCAAGATGTTGCGCAACAATCTCGAAGAACTGTCCGGAAAAATCGATCTCCCGGATTTTGGTATTGAACCGACGGCAAGAGCGGAGGAGTTGTCCGTCGACGATTACGCGCGGATGAGCAACGCGCTCGACTTTCGCGTGTAACGCGCGCCGGACGCCGAAGCGCCGGACGCGAATTTGGCGGACGTTTCGATCCTCGCCCGTAAACGGGCAGGCAAACACGGAAGGAGCAGCTCTTTCGTCCGCGCGCGGCTTCGCTTCTTTTTCCACGGGGAAAATTTATTTCAGGTCGCAAGGAGCGAGGGTTTTCGATTCGGAAGTTTATTCCGGATGATGCGCTTCGTCGAATCGCCGGGCGATTCGCACAAAAGTCGTTCGTTTCGACAATTCTTTTAAGCGGATCGCGCCGACGTAAGTACAGGCCGATCGAACGCCGCCGAGAATCTCCCGCACCGTAAAGAGGACCGGGCCGCGGCAGTCGAGCAAGACCGCCTTGCCTTCCGACGCGCGATAGGGGGCGACACCGCCGGAATATTTCGTCATCGCTTCGCGCGAGCTCATCCCGTAGAAAGACATCTTGCGAATGCCGTCGACTTCGACGATTTCTCCGGCGCACTCGTCGTGTCCGGCGAGCATCCCGCCGAGCATCACGAAGTCGGCGCCCGCGCCGAAGGCTTTTGCCAGGTCTCCGGGGGAGCCGCAGCCGCCGTCGGCGCAGATGAACCCGCGCAGGCCGTGCGCCGCGTCGGCGCATTCGATGATCGCGGAAAGCTGCGGATAACCGACGCCCGCCACTTTACGCGTCGTGCACACGGAGCCGGGGCCGATGCCGACCTTGACGATGTCGACGCCGTCGAGGATCAATTCCTCCGTCATTTCGCCTGTGACGACATTTCCGGCCATCAGCGTGATTTTCGGGAAGGAGGAACGCAGTTTGTGGATGAAGCGGATGAAAGCTCTCGTATAGCCGTTGGCGACGTCGACGCAGACGTAATGGATCGAGTCGCCAGCACTGTCCATCACCCGGACGAATTTTTCGTAGTCTGGGCCAGTGATTCCCATCGAATAAAAAACGGGCGGCGACTCGGCCCTGGCGGTGAAGAAGGACAAAAGGGCCTTGTCGCCGTAGTACTTGTGCAGGGCGGCGGAGAGCGATTCCTCGGCGAGCGCGTCGGCCATTTCAAAGGTTCCGACCGTATCCATGTTGGAAGCGATGATCGGAATGCCGTGATAGCGCCGCTCCGAATGCGGGAAGACGAATTCGCGGGAAATGTCGACTTCGGAACGTGAAACGAGCGTTGAACGCTTGGGACGGATGAGCACGTCACCGAAATCGAGCTTGATATCCTGTTCGATGCGCATTTATCTTGCCTCCAAAAGCGGGTCGCGCCGACGCAACGCGATGTGGTCGCGGATCGATTTGCGTATCTGCGGGCAACGCTGGCAGTCCCCCAGAGCGATCAGCCAATGGTGGAGAAGTCCCGTCGTAAACGACAGGGTATCGTAAGCCATGGCCTCGGGATCCAGCATGGGACGCAAGAAGCCCCGATGCGCGGCGCGCTCGTAGAGAGACTTTAGTACCGACAAAAAATCGAGCCGCGGGCGGATGACTTCGTGCAGAACGGTTGCAAATTCATTGACGTATTCGCAACGCCACAACATGATCTCGAAAGTTTGCCTGAGCAGCGGGTTGTTTTCCAGGGCGTCGGTGAGTCCGAACAGGAATTTTTCGATCGCGTCGAGCGGATCGGACATGTCACCGGAGATCAGGTCGGCGTCAATCGGAGTCAGATAGGCCAGGACCTGATCGCGCATGGCGTAGAAAAGCATGGCCTTGTTGTCGAAATGCCAATAGATCGCGCCGCGCGTGACGCCGGCCATTTGCGCGACTTTTTCGAGCGAAGTGCGGCTGACGCCGAATTCATGAAAAGCGCGCCGCGCCGCGCCGATGATCTCCGCGCGCGTTTGCTCGGTTTCAGCCTTCGTTTTTCTCACTTCGACTTCGCTGTTTTCAATAAGGATAAGGGTGGTATTGACTTCAAGGCGCGACATGTCGATGCTGGGCTGCAGCCCATGGGTGATGATACCGTAGGTAGTCGGAATTCGGTAGAAAGAGTTCAAGGTTTTGTTTCCATCCGGGGGCGCGGCCGGGCATCGAGTTTCCTGCCTTGCGGCTTGCATAATGTGTACGACTGTTGATAGAATCAGCCGCTTTGGTCGGCTCGCGCGTTCTCTGGGGGTTTTCATGCTTTTCCCGCGTTTGTGTTATCTGGTATTCGGCGCAATCGTATGGTTCGCGCTGTTCGCCACTCTTCGCGTGGGGTTTTTGCTTGGCGTGTCCGAAATCTCCGTTTTTCCCCTCGGAGAGAGCGCCGGGCTTCTGGAAACGCTGGGAATCGGGTTCAGGTTCGATTTGCGGCTGGCGATTCTGTCGATGTTGCCTCCCGCGCTCCTGCTGGTTTTGCCACGGTGGAACGCGACAAACGCGCGCAAGCTGCGGTGGGGGATGCGACTGTGGCTATTGTTGCTGTTGCTGGCCGCGGGCGCGGTCTATGTCATTGATTTCTGCTATTACGAGTGGACCGGGTTAAGAGTCAATGCCAGCGCGTTCCGTTTTCTCAGCAATCCCGACATTTCCGCGCAACTGGTGTGGGAGCACTATCCGGTCATCCGCCTTGTCCTGTTGTGGCTGTTCGCTTCGGCGGCTTTCTTTTGGATCTTCGTCTGGCTGGAGCGTCGGACGCTCGACCGTCTTGCGCTTCCGGCGCACAAATGGGTCGTCGCGGCAGCCGTCAGTGTCGCCAGTTTGGGCTGCGTGTTGGGAATCTTGGGGCGCGCGAGCAACATCAATCTGGAAAATCCCGTGCCCTTGCGTTGGAGCGATGCCTTCTTTTCCGGCAACACGCATATGGGGGCGTTGGGGTTGAACCCGGTGCTTTTCATTTGGGACACCTGGTTTGCCTCTTTCGACAACCACGACCTTGCCTATGTGCGCGCCCACGCTCCGGAAATCGCCGCTTATCTGGGCGCGCCGGTTCCCGCCACAACCGGCAAGGAATTACCCCGTTTCGAGCGCCACATCCCGCCGCAACCGCATCGCCTCGCGCGCGCCATATCGCCCAATATCATTTTTATTCACTTGGAATCGCTGGGCGGCAGTGTGACCGGAATACACGGAAATCCGTTGAATCCGACGCCCCACCTGGATCGGCTTGCGCGGGAAAGCTGGTTTTTGCGCAATTTTTATGTGCCGGTCACGGGCACGGCAAAAACGGTTTGGGCGACATTTACCGGAATTCCCGACGTGTCGCGCACGAAAAGCGCTACGCGCAACCCCTTTCTCCTGCCACAGCAAAGCCTCTTGAATGCCTTTCCCGGTTATGACAAGCACTATGCCATCGGCGGGAGCGCGGGCTGGGCGAACATGAGCGCGCTGCTCAAGAGCAGTATCTCCGGCATCCGGCTGCACGAAGAGGGCGAGTGGCGCTCGCCCAACATGGATGTGTGGGGCGTATCCGATCTTGCGCTCTTCAGGGAGGTGGACGCGCTCCTGCGCCGGCAGCCTGAGGATCGACCTTTCATTGCCTTCATCCAGACCGCCGGAAATCATCCGCCTTTCACGATCCCCGAGGATAACGACGGTTTCGAGCGCAAGGTCCAGCCCGACAATGTATTGCGCCGCTCGGGTTTTCGCAGCAACGCGCAGTACGATGCGGTGCGCTTTCTCGACCATTCTCTCGGGCGTTTCATCGAGATGGCGAAAAAAAGCGGTTATTACGACAATACGATTTTCGTGCTCTACGGCGACCATAATGGACGCGTCGCCGAATTGCCGTTCAAGTCCAAAGCCTATTCCGATCTCAACCTGGAAAGTCTGCATGTGCCGGGCATCATTCACGCGCCCCGCCTGATTGCTCCGCGCGTGACCGACGAGGCTGCGAGCCTCGTCGATTTCCTGCCCACGCTGGCGGGCCTTCTGGGTCTGGACTATCGTACCGCCACGATGGGGCGCGACATCCAGCTTC
>JAIRZC010000228.1 GCA_031267455.1 Accumulibacter sp.
GTCTCCTGCTCCCCGGCGTGATGGCCTTTGTCCGGATGGACGAAACGTATGTTGATGACGTATTTATTGGCACTGACCTCGGGAACGAGCGGCAGATCGGGTTTCAGGGAGACGCGCACCATCTGAGGCGCGCTTCCGCTGGGCGTCATCTGGAACAATCCGCCGCGCGCGACCTGGTGCAAGGCCTCGCCGCTCTGGCGCAGGAGGCGCAGGACGATTGCGATGCCGGCCTTGAGCGGAAGAAAAGGTTCCAGCCAGCCACCCAGGGACTCCCGACGTTTTTCGGTGGTGAGGCACCGCCAGTAATGGTAGGACGGCAGATCGAATTCGCAGACGCCACCGGGAATCACCGCGCGGCTTTTGATTCCCATCAGCCATTCATTTTCGCGCAGGTGCTGGCCGATTTTTCCGACCATCCCGAGTATCGCGGCGGAAGCCTGCTCGATCTCGTAAAGCGCTCCGCGCAGGATATCCTCGGAGGCGCCAGGCTCGTTTCGGCAATTCAAAAGGGACTGACGCTGGCGTTTAAGCTCCTGGAGAAGGTCCATCTTGAGGTCGGCGCGACCTGCGACTTCGAAAATTTCGAAGATCGCCATCAAAGCGGCATGATGCTCGCGCGGAGTCCTTTTCCGAACAAAGTAGTCCGCTTTATCGAAAATATCTTCCAGACGCAGCAACGTACGTATTCGCTCGCTGAAAGGATATTCGTACGTAATCATGCTCGTCGGAGTCAGAACAAGGCACGGCGCACTTCTCCGACGATGCGTCCATCGTTTGTTACGTGCGCCAGATCAAGATATTTCCGATGCAATTCGGCCACCTGTCGATCCAAGGTTTCAATGCTGCCGTTATTCAGGATGATATCGTCCGCCGCGGCCTCCCTCTCCGATCGGGAGGCCTGCGTCGCCATGATAGCACGCACTTCGGCCAAAGAAAGGGTGTTTCTCGACATGACACGCTTTTCTTGTATCGATTCATCGCAATCGATGAGCAGAATCCGGCGGATTTTCCGGCGAAGGAAGCCGGTTTCGACGAGGAGCGGGACGACGAGGAGAACATAAGGCGACTTTGCCGACAGGCAACGTTTCTCGCTTTCGTCGAGAATCAAGGGATGCAGAATGGCTTCGAGGCGTTTTTTTGCCGACGTATCGGTAAAAACGATCCGTCGCATGAAGGGGCGGCTCATGCGTCCATCGTCCTCGACGGCGCGCGCCCCAAATCCATCCCGAATCGCGGGCATGGCGTCGCCGCCGGCGCGAGTAAGTTCGTGCGCAATGATATCGGTATCGACGATCGAGATGCCGAAAGCGGAAAAAAGATCGGCGGCGACACTTTTCCCGCTACCGACTCCGCCGGTCACGCCGATGACGAAAGTCATTGCGCTTTCCGGCAGGCGAGTGGATGTTTTCCGGGGATTGCCGTTTCCAGCGCGCGCCTCAGCGCTCCAGACTGCGTCTCCGGTCCACGTATCGCGAGCGACCGCGCGCGCGCGCCACGCTCTCCGACGATAGCCGAGCGCACGCCCTTTGCCTGGAGCGAAACGAGCCTTTCCATGGCTGCGCCTTCGGTCGAAAAAATCCCAAGGGAAATGGCGAAGCGGTAAGGTCCTGTATCCTGAACGACGAAGAATTCGGGGACATTCAAGCGTTTTAACTCTTCGACTTTTTGTTCGGCCTCACGCCGGCTGGCGCGCGGCGGAATGAAAACCCAAAAGGTGCTTTTCCCGGACACGCGCGGATATTCGACGCTGAACGCCGGAAAATTTCTGGCCAGCAAGGATTCGATACGCGCCTGCTCAGCCGTTTGAAGATCGTTCAGGGAGAAACAGATTTCGGACACTATTTCGGGCAGTGGCATGGTCGTCCCGCTTGGCGGAACGGATTCGGTTTGTGTTTCAGCGGGCCTGGACGGCACGGGCGGCGGTTCATCACGCGAGACGATTCTCACATGGTCGGGCAGAATTTCCTGCGCGCGCAACGAGTCCCCGGGCGGCGAACCGCCCAGATAGTCTCCGGCCCACAGGAAGAACAGTAAGTTGACCGGAATCAGCAAAAAAACCAAGGCGCGCATTGGGTTTATCCAGGACTTCTTTTGAACAGAGGCGGTGAAATCTCACGTCGCCTCACCGCATGGGGCGGTATCTCCGAGCGATCTCGACCCACAGGCCGACCGTCATCGAATTCCATGCCGCGCCCAAGAGGTGACGCGAAAAAAACCGCAATCCCTATGGATTTTTGCCGAGAAAATTTTATTCTCACAAGGCGCTTCCTTGCGGAAAATTCCAAAGCCGCCGCTGGGCATCCGCCATGCTGGTTTTCCATGCCTTGGGCTTTTGACTCGATTCCTTATTCAATTTTTCACACGAATTTTCAATAATCTATCGATTCCCGTGGATTTTTGCAGCCAAGAGACTCTCAGATTTGAACCCATCGGCTGCAAAAAGCGTGAGAACTATTCTCACCCTCACTTTTTTTGCTCCGACTCATCAAATTCGACAGGCTTTTGGCGCGGACTCTTATTTTATCTCTGGGAAATGCGCGCGTACCTCATTTTCTTTTTTTTGAAAGGGGAAAGTGACCGCGGACCGGATTTCTCGCATGACTTTTCTTTCTCCCCCAAGGGAGAAGAGGTAGCCGAAAGGCTTGGATGGGGCGGCGCTGGCTTTTAGGGATCAGAGGTCAGAAATCAGAAGTGCCCCCTAGCGAAAAGCTGTCCCTTCGCCCTTTGTGGGAGAAGGTGACCGGCAGGCTTAGATGAGGGGTGGTTTACACTTGCGGAAAGTCCAACACCCAAGCTCGTACACCTTCGCGGAGAAGCGTGAACCTCAAGGGCATTCCGGGTGTTACTTCAAGAGCGAAGTCGCGTTTTTCAGGAGCGCGTTCGCCTGCGCGCCATAGCGACACCCGATTGTTTCCGATACGGGCGCGCGTCCTGTTCGAGTGTTTCACCGAGGTTCAGCCGGTTTTCCAGTTCTTCACACTGCTACAATTCGCATCAGATCCTTTAATCCGTACCGGCCAAATGGCTCATTCTAACCGACCGTCGAGTTTCAAAGTATATCTGCGCCTGCTGCGTTATGTTTTGCCCTATAGCGCGCTGTTCGCGCTGAGCCTTTTGGGGTATATGCTTTTCGCGGCGACGCAGCCGATGCTGGGCGGAATCCTCAAGTATTTCGTCGATAGCCTTGTCAATCCCGATGAAGCCTACTTTAGAAATATCCCGTTGGATTTCGTTAAAAACCTGTATTTCTCGGAAGCCGTTCCGTTCATGATTGTCATTATTGCGCTTCTCCAGGGTATCGGTTCGTTTCTCGGAAATTATTACCTTTCCAAGGTATCGCTTTCCTTGGTACACGATCTGCGCGTCACGCTTTTCGAGAATCTCCTGACGCTTCCGAATCCTTACTTCGACCATCACAACTCGGGGCAGATGATTTCGCGCATCACGTATAACGTGACGATGGTGACTGGCGCGGCGACGGACGCCATCAAGATCATCGTCCGCGAAGGTTTGACCGTATTCTTTTTGTTCGTTGCACTCGTCTACATGAACTGGAAGCTCACTTTCGTCATGCTGGCGATTCTTCCAGTCATTTCCCTGATGGTGACGGTTGCCAATAAAAGGTTCCGGAAGCAGAGCTGGCAAATCCAGTCGGCGATGGGGGAGGTAACGCACGTGGCGTCGGAAACGATTCAGAGCTACCGGGTCGTGCGAAGCTTCGGTGGCGAAGCCTACGAGCGCCGACGCTTTGGCAAATCGAGCGAAGAGAATACGAAAAAAAACCTGCGGATGTCGCGGACTTCCGCAGTCTATACGCCGGCTCTCCAGGTCGTTGTTTACAGCGGAATGGCTGTCCTTTTGTATCTGGTGCTGCTCCTGCGCGGCAACGCGACGGTCGGCGATCTCGTCGCGTATATTACGATGGCGGGCCTTTTGCCAAAACCGATCCGCCAGATCTCCGAAGTCAGCGCGACGATCCAGAAGGGCCTGGCCGGCGCGGAGAGTATTTTCGAACAGCTTGATCAAGCTCCCGAAGACGACAACGGAACCGTCGGGCGCGAGCGTGTCAAGGGAAGGCTTGAGATCAGGAACTTGAGTTTTCGCTATCCGGGATCGGCCAAACAGGTTTTGAATAACATTAGCTTTTCCGTCGAGCCGGGCCGGATGGTTGCGCTCGTCGGCCGCTCGGGCAGTGGAAAATCGACACTGGTCAGCCTGATTCCGCGTTTTTACACGCATGAGGAGGGTGAAATCCTGCTCGACGGCCTTCCCGTGGCGTGTTACCGTCTCTCGAATCTGCGCCGCCATATCGCCCTCGTCACGCAGCAGGTCAATCTTTTCAACGACACTGTCCTGAACAATATCGCCTACGGAGACTTGGCGGGCGCGCCGAGAGTATTGGTGGAAAAGGCCGCGACCGACGCCTTCGCGAAAGAATTCATCGACAATTTGCCCGAAGGCTTCGAGACGCGCGTCGGTGAGAACGGAGTTATGCTTTCTGGAGGCCAGCGCCAACGCCTTGCCATTGCGCGCGCGCTCCTCAAGAACGCCCCTGTCCTGATTCTCGACGAGGCGACCTCGGCGCTCGATACGGAATCCGAACGCCATATACAGGCCGCACTGGAAAAGGTCATGGCCGGACGTACGACACTGGTGATCGCCCACCGCCTTTCGACGATCGAATCGGCCGATCGGATTCTTGTCATGGATCGGGGGCGTATCGTCGAGCAGGGAACTCACGCTGAGTTGATCGAGAAAAGGGGGCATTACGCGCGTTTGCATGCTCGGCGGTTTTCCGACGAGCCTGAAGAGGGCGATTCTACGGACTGGGCTGAAAACGCGGAGGCATGACTGCCTGCAATCATTTTGAGAGAATGCAAAATTCGTCTCGCGGCGAATACGGATCGAATGCGGAATAAAAAAAGATGAAGATCGCGATGATTGGAACAGGCTATGTCGGCCTGGTCACAGGGGCTTGCCTGGCAGAGGTCGGCAACGAAGTACTCTGCCTCGACATTGACGCGCGAAAAATCGATTTGCTTGCTTCAGGCGGCGTTCCTATTTACGAACCCGGTCTCGAAGACCTGCTCAAGCGTAATGTCGCCGAGGGCAGGCTGTCGTTTACCGCCGACATCGAGGCATCTGTCGCCTTCGGGGAAATCCAGTTCATCGCCGTTGGAACGCCGCCTGACGAAGACGGATCGGCCGATCTGCGCCATGTCGTCGAAGCGGCCCGGAATATCGGACGCCATATGCGCGGCTTCAAGCTCGTCGTCGACAAATCGACGGTTCCCGTGGGAACGGCTGAACGTGTCCGAAACGTCATCCGTGAAGAATTGTGTTCGCGCGGCGTCGATATCGAATACTCAGTCGCGTCGAATCCGGAATTCCTGAAAGAAGGCGCGGCGCTAGCGGATTTCATGAGGCCCGACCGCATTGTCATCGGAAGCGACGACGAGAAAGCCGACCAGCTTTTGCGGCGTCTTTATGCGCCTTTTTTGCGCAACCACGATCGTATCGTTTCGATGGACATTCGTTCCGCCGAATTGACCAAGTACGCCGCGAACGCAATGCTCGCGACGCGGGTTTCGTTCATGAACGAACTTGCGCTCCTTTCGGAAAAGCTCGGCGCGGACATCGAGTGCGTCCGCCGAGGCATCGGTTCGGATAAGCGGATCGGCTATCACTTCCTGTATGCGGGATGCGGCTACGGCGGGTCATGCTTTCCCAAAGACATTCGCGCGCTGAGGGTAATGGCGCGTGAGGGAGGCATTGCGCTACGAATTCTGGACGCTGTCGAAAAAGCCAACGAAACCCAGAAGAACATCCTTGCCGCCAAGGTGCGACGGCGCTTCGGCGATAACCTGTCCGGCCTCTCTTTTGCCCTCTGGGGGCTTGCGTTCAAACCCAATACCGACGACATGCGCGAAGCGCCAAGCCGCTCGATCATGGAATCGCTTTTACGGCACGGCGCGACGGTCTCGGCTTTCGACCCGGCGGCCACGGCGGAGGCCTTGCGGCTGTATGGGGAACGTCCCGGCGTGTCCTTTGCGAGCGACCCGATGGATGCGATCAAGGATGCCGACGCTCTGCTGATCGTTACCGAATGGAAAGCCTTCCAATGCCCCAATTTCCAGGCGATGAAATCGTTGATGAAGCAGCCGGTGATTTTCGATGGGCGCAACCTTTACGAACCGTCGATTCCGCGCGAACAGGGCTTTGAATATTTTCCGATTGGCCGCCCATGACCGACGAGGTGCCTTCCACCGCGTCGTCGCCGCTTTTTCCGCCAGGTGGGGCATATCCGGGATTCCGGGACACGAGGCATGGCGGCTTCCAAGTTTGAATGGATCGCCCGCGAATATCCCTTTCCAAATTTTCCGTGACGCGAAAGGGATTGCGCGGGATTCGCGGCGCAACGAGGCGGATTTGCATCGAGCCATTTTGCAAAAAACTCTTCCCTGACCGCAATTCAAAGTAGCTCACCGTTTTGGTGCGCTTTGTTTCGATCTTTCACCAAAAAAGTGCGCGTGTCTTCAAATCCGCGCGAAACACCGCGCTGCCTACCGAAAACCGCTCCTGGCACGGCTCGTGCTAATAGCTCATCAAAGTTCTCCTAGAAACCTGCGCACAAGCGCCACCCTGAGAATCCGGTACTTGATGCGCGTAAAAGCCCGGTTTTCAGCCGCATCGGTGCGCGGATGGGAATCGAACCCTGGAGTCGAAGTTCCATGAAACTGATTACCGCAATCATCAAACCGTTCAAACTCGACGAAGTACGCGAAGCGCTTGCCGATATCGGTGTACAAGGCATTACGGTCACTGAAGTCAAGGGCGTCGGACGGCAAAAGGGCCATACCGAGCTTTATCGCGGCGCCGAATATGTCGTCGATTTCCTTCCGAAGGTCCGTGTCGACGCGGCGGTGAAAGACTCCCTCGTCGATCGTGTGATCGAAGCTATCGAAACAACGGCCGGAACAGGGAAAATCGGCGATGGCAAGATTTTTGTTTTTGAACTCGAGCAGGTCGTTCGCATCCGTACTGGCGAATCCGGAGAAGGCGCCCTTTGAGGAGGCTCCATGTTCCTGCTCATGAGTTTGCACCGCGAAGAGATACTCCGCATCGCGCGATCGCGACGAGAAAAATGGAGACGAAGTCAGCCCGGCAGTAGCGAG
>JAIRZC010000246.1 GCA_031267455.1 Accumulibacter sp.
CATTGATGTCGAAACGGGAAATGATATCCGGATCGAAAACGACACCCCCAGACGCAAAATTCATGGGAAGCACGCCTTTGTGTCATCGAAATTTTTCTTCGGCGCGCCTTCGCGCGCCAGATATCCGCGAGGGTATTTTCCATGCCACTCGTCCTCACGAGATATCGGGAAATGAAAAGTGTCGCAAACAGTCTCTCGAAAAACCCAGCGATGCGGCTGGCCGGCTTCAGGCGATTCAGAAATGAAATGAATCTCCTTTCAACGCCGGCCTGTAGCAGAGACGCCGCTTCCCTTCCCGATCCTCTTCCGTATCGGCGAACAAAATGGCATCCCCGAGTTTCAGGCAGCCTTGCCGTGACAAAAAATACTTCCCACAAAACAGATTGGAACCCAGTATCCTGACGGCGGTAATCCCGGAAGAATCGAAAGCGACCAAGCGGTGGAAACCTTCATACGAGGCCGGGCGAATTCCCAACTCTTTCAGGAATCCGGGAGGATAGGCCAGGCACACGCTGTTTTCGACTGGAACACGCGGCGGAATGAAGAGGACATGGGTTTCGCCGTCATCCAAGCCGCGCTTGTAGGAAAAGTCGACGACGCCTTGCCCGTCCGCCGCGAAAACGGTTGAAACTTCGATGTTTCGTTGGCTCTCCAGAGATTCTTTCACCCAAGTGTTGATTGCGGACATTCGGTTCAATCCCGGGGACGTACGCAAAAGATAAATGCTGAACGCCAGGCGAGGATCGTTTATTCCCACGACGCAGGCGGCGATAATCAGCAGTTGAAGCGCCTGCAGGCCCAAGGACCACCGGGAAAGCGGCGTCTTGGGGAACGTCGTCAGGCAAGCGACGGGTTTTGGGCCATAGCGGTTATCTTCCACGCTCGGTTGGCTCAGCCGGACGAGAAAATAAAGAAGAACCACGGCAATGAGCAGGTCGAAACGCAGGCAGTAAAGCAGGAGGATCGCCGCGATACCGATCACGCCTTCCCACGCGGAAGAAGAAATGTCGTGCCATCTCCGAAAAAACAATGTGAGAAACGGAATCCCCGTCAGGGCGATATAGGCCCAGCATTCCCATCCGGGAACGCGGAGATTCGTTACCCGCTCAATCCAATACAGGACTGCCAGTACGGAAAAATGGACCGCCGCGCACGACCAGAATCCCCGACGGCTCGTTCTGCCGCTCAGGTTGAAGGTGTTTTTAATCGCGTCGGAAAAGGCTCGCCTCATCTCGTCTCGTCGCAATCGACCGCCGGAAACATCGAAGGAACTCCGCCGACGGAATCCGTCGACCATGATTCGGGAGTGTATACCCGTCCGGCTATTTTTCATGACATCCCGCGCGCACGGGGCGAATAAAAGCCCGACAAGCTCCGAGACGCAAGAATTCCCGAGTCCGGAAAAACCCATGCCTCCCAGTATCAAGGGCTTGCTCAGGGAGCCACCCTCCGGGTTTTCCAACCGGCGACAGGCAAAACCCGGAAGAATGTCCTATTCCTCGCCCGCCTCGCCCGAATCCGAAGTATCGGTATCGGCCTTCTCGAACGGGTCCTTCCAGCCGCCACCGATCGCCTTGAACAAGTCGACGACCGAATTGAGGCGCGCCTGCCGAAGACCGACAAAAGCGAGGCGCGCGTCGTTGGCGCCGCGTTGGGCATCGAGCACTTCGAGGAAGGGCGAATACCCTGCCTCGTAACGGCGCCGCGCAAGTTCCAGTGTCTTTTCCGCCGCTTCGGCGCGCTTTGCCTGTGCCCGGTCACCTTCGGCATTTTCCCGAAGACCGACGAGCGCGTCTTTCACTTCCTTGAAAGCGGTCTGGAGGCTTTTCAGGTAATTGGCGAGTTCTTGTCTTTGGCGCGCACTCGCCTGGTCGATCCGCGCGAGATTGCGTCCCGCGTCGAAGATCGGCATCGCGAGCGCGGCGGATACCGTCCACGTTTCCGCTGGCGCGGAAAACAGCCGGACAAGCGCGGCGCTTTCGCTTCCCATCATGCCGGTCAGCGACACGCTCGGAAAAAGCGCGGCCTTGGCAACGCCGATGCGCGCATTCGCCGCAATCAACGCTTCTTCGGCCATGCGTACGTCGGGCCGCGATTCAATCAGTTCGGATGGAAGCCCGGGCGGAGGAACGGGCGGGATCGGCAGGCGAAGCAGGCTGTCGGATTTGATCGACAAGCCCGGCAGCCCCGTCAGGAGCGCCAACTGGCTTTCGGCGAGCGCGCGCTGGCGGCGTAATTCGGCGAGCTGCGCGCGCGCCGCCGCGAGGGCGCTTTCGGCTTGATGGAGATCGAGCGGCGAGGCGCTTCCGGCATCCAGGCGGCTCTGGACGATCTCGAGAACCTGTTTCCGGCTCTCGAACGTGCTTTGCGTGAATGCGATGTTCGCGTCCGACGCGCGCAATGCGATATAGACGTTGGCAACGTAAGCGGCAACCGAGAGATCAATCGCATCCTTCGCGTACGCGGTCGCGAGGAAATCGGCCGCCGCCGCCTCGTTCATTCGGCGGATCCTCCCCCAAAGATCGATTTCATAGGAAGCGGAAAGCGCCGCCTGACGGCTATCGCGCAGACGAGGGTTTGGCGCGGGTACCGGGATCGCGCCGATCCTGCTGACCTGGCTGCGCGAACTCGCGGCGTCAAGGTCGATTCTCGGGAAATACGCCGCCCCAGCCTCACGCGCGAGCGCTTCGGCTTCGTCGAAGCGCGCGATGGCAATCCGCAGGTCGAAATTGTGCGCGCGCGCCTTGGCAATGAGATCGTTCAAATCTTCGTCGCCGAAAAGGCGCCACCATTCCTTGAGGTGAAGGGTTTCGGAGGATATCCCTGAGGGTGTTCCGGCCAGAACGGAGTCATACGCCATCGGCAGATCGGCGGCAGGTCGTTCATAATCCGGCCCGACGGCGCAGCCCGAAAGGAGCGCCAGCGCCGTGAGAAACGCCGGACGGATGGAACCGCGGCGCGAAAGATCAGT
>JAIRZC010000037.1 GCA_031267455.1 Accumulibacter sp.
GAGCGCGACCGTTTTGCTCGTGCCGATGTCGAGGCCGACGATGATGTCATTCCTGTCCCTATTCATGACTTCCTTCCACCCTCATTCCTCGGGAATTCACCGAGGCGAAGGGCAAAACCGTTCGGATACCGCATGTCGACGACGCCCGGACGCCGTTCCAATGCGGAAAAAATGCCTTGTGTATAATATTCGGCGAAGGTCTCGAGGCGCTTTTGCATCGAGGGCCCGATCCGTCGGCGCCCCAGTTCGATGATCATTCCGTCGTCCAGGCGTATCTGGAGCGCGAGCCGCGGCGAAACGACGAGAGATCGCGGGCGCAGCGAAACCGCGCCGAGCGTTTCCCGGCAAAGTCTGTAGTATTCCAGCATTTCGGGCGCAAGCGCCTTCGGCCCAATCAGGATGGGCATCGAGGAGGCGGAATGTTTTCGGAGCATCGCCGAGAATATTTCTCCGTGGGTATTTAGCAATTGCTTCGAATCGCGTCCCCAGAAAGCCGCGGGAACGTGTTCCTCTATCTTCACTTCGATGCGCGTCGGCCATTGACGCCGCACCCGCGCGCGCCGAACCCATGAAATCTCTTCGATCGACAAACGAAGCCTGTCGAGATCGACGCTGAAAAAATTCCCGCGAGCGCGTTCCGAAAGCATGCGTTCCAGGTCGACGCGCCTCACCTCTCTCAATTCGCTCACAAGAACGATCTCGCGCAAGGGAAACCAGGACTGACGGAGCACCCAATGCGCCATCTTCGCGAGCACCGCCGAGACGGCCAGCGCGCAGAGCAGGTTCGCCAGGACGTTCATCAATCTCGGACTGTTCCACATTGCTCATCCCAGCGCGGCTTCTTCGAGTATCCGTAAAACCAGACGATCATAGGAAATCCTGACCGCTCGCGCCGCCATCGGAACGAGCGAATGATCCGTCATTCCCGGGACGGTATTCGCTTCGAGCAAATAAGCTTTCCCCGTATCGTCCATCAGGAAATCGATGCGTCCCCATCCGCGCCCGCCCAAGGCCTGAAAGGCCTCCCGCGCCACGGCGCGCAATTCCGCCTCGCGCGTTTCGGAAAGATCGGAAGGACAACGATAGGCCGTATCCTCGCGCAGGTATTTTGCGTCATAGTCATAAAATTCGGTCGCGGCTTCGATCCGGATGCTCGGGAGCGCGTCTTTCCCGACGAGAGCGACGGTATACTCTCCGCCGAAAAGACCGCGTTCGGCGAGTACCAATTCGTCGTATTTCGACGCGAGATTGTATGCGGAAGGCATTTCTTCGGGTTTTTTGACCAGAGAGACACCGATCGACGAGCCTTCACGCGCGGGCTTTACGAAAAGCGGGAAACCGAGTTCCTTTCCGGCGCGCTCAAAATCGTTCTCCGCCCCAAGCAGGATTCCCTCGGGAACCGGAAGCCCAGCCGCGCGCCAGAGCAACTTGCAGCGCCATTTATCCATTCCAAGCGCCGATGCCAAAACACCGCTCCCCGTGTAAGGAATGCGGATCTGTTCCAGAAAACCCTGGAGCGTTCCATCCTCGCCCCAACGTCCGTGCAACGCGATGAACGCGCGGTCGAAGGCGCATATCTCCTCCAGCCTCCGCTCGGCCGGGTCGAATGGATAGGCATCGACTCCTTGACGGCGCAGCGCCGCGAGGACGCGCGCGCCGCCAAGGAGCGAGATTTCGCGCTCGGCAGAGACACCGCCCATGAGAACGGCCACCTTGCCAAAATCGGGCGGATTCGCCCCACTTTTACGGACTTTTCTCATCATTGATCTCCCGCAGCGAGCCGTCCAGGAACGCCTCCGATCGAACCCGCGCCCATTGTTATGACAATGTCCCCTTCGCGCGCCGCGCCGAGGATCGCCTGAGGCATGTCTGTGACATTTTCAACGAAGAGCGGCTCGATACGTCCGGCGACGCGCAACGCGCGCGCCAACGAGCGAGCGTCGGCGGCGACGATCGGCGCCTCGCCCGCAGGATAGACTTCAGTCAAAATCAGAGAATCGACGCTTCCAAGAACTGAAACGAAATCCTCGAAGCAGTCACGCGTGCGTGTGTAGCGATGCGGCTGGAAAGCGAGCACGAGCCGCCTTTGCGGGAAAGCGCCGCGCGCCGCCGCGATCGTCGCGCGCATTTCCGCTGGATGATGCCCGTAATCGTCGATCAGTGTGAAGCAGCCTCCGTCCGGCAGGGAAATTTCACCATAACGCTGAAAACGGCGACCGACGCCCTTGAATTCGGCAAGCGCCCGGACGATCGCCGAATCCGGGACATTGAGCTCGGTCGCCACGGCAATCGCCGCGAGCGAATTGAGCACATTGTGTCTCCCGGGCAAGTTGAGCGTAACGGGTAAGCTCGTGACCGCGCCGTTGACGCGGACGCAGTCAAAGTGCATCTTCCCGCTGCGCGCGACCACATTCTCCGCGCGAACGGCAACTGATGTCTCCTCGATTCCGTATCGGAGAATCTGCTTGGGTACCTGTGGGATGATCTCGCGCACGCGAGCATCGTCGGCGCACAGCACGGCGACGCCGTAGAAGGGAAGACGTCGCAAAAAGTCGACGAATGCCTGCTTTAGCCGGTCGAGGTCGTGCCCGTAGGTCTCCATGTGGTCGGCGTCGATGTTCGTCACGATCGAAATGACCGGCGAGAGCATCAGGAAAGAAACGTCCGACTCGTCCGCTTCGGCGACGAGGTACTCGCCCGTCCCAAGCCGCGCGTTTGCGCACGCGGCGTTGAGGACGCCTCCGATCACGAACGTGGGGTCCATCCCGGCTTCCGCCAGGATCGACGCAACCAGGCTTGTCGTCGTCGTCTTGCCATGGGTCCCGGCGACGGCGATTCCCTTTTTGAAGCGCATCAGTTCAGCGAGCATCTGCGCGCGCGGAACAACGGGAATCCCGCGCGCGCGCGCGACAGCGATTTCGGGATTGTCGTCCCGGACCGCGGTCGAAACAACGACGGCGTCCGCGCCCTCGATGTTTTTTTCCGCATGGCCCACCGTCGTCCGGATTCCAAGGCCAGAGAGGCGCCGTGTCGCCGCGGTCTCGTTCAGGTCCGAGCCACTGATCCGGTAACCAAGATTGTTCAGTACCTCGGCGATCCCGCTCATTCCCGATCCACCGATCCCGATGAAGTGGATATTCTTGACCCTGTGTTTCATCGCGCGCACTCCTCGCAGATGTCCGCGACCCGTTCCGCCGCGTCCGGCTTGGCCTGGAGATTCGCTTTTTCGGCCATCTGCGCCAATTGGCTGCGCGTATAGTTCCGGATCAGGCGGATCGATTCGGGTCGCATTTTTTCCTGCGGAAGAAGTACCGCCCCGCCCGTCATCGACAGAAATTTCGCGTTCAGCGTCTGATGGTCGTCGACGGCCTGCGGAAAAGGCACAAGGATGGAAGCAACGCCGACGGCCGAAAGTTCCGCGATCGTCAGCGCGCCGGCGCGGCACAGGACGAGGTCGGCCCATTCGTAAGCGCCGGCCATGTCGTCGATGAACGCGACGCAGGTCGCCTGTACGCCTGCGGCTTCATAGTTTTCTTTGAGTTTTTCCAGATGATTCTCCCCGGACTGGTGGACGATGAAGGGTCGTTCGTCCTCCGCGAGAAGTCCGATGCCCTCGGGAATGACTTCGTTGATCGCAAAAGCGCCCAAGCTCCCCCCGAGAACGAGGAGGCGCAAGCGGGAGTCGCGTTCCGCGTAGCGCTTTTCCAGCCCCGCGAGGCGCGCGATTTCGCTTCGGATCGGGTTCCCGACCCATTCGCCTTTTTTCGGTAATACCTTCGGAAATCCTGTAAGGACGCGCGTGGCGAATTTCGCGAGAACGCGGTTCGCGAGTCCGGCTACCGAGTTCTGCTCGTGAATGACGAGCGGGCAGCCTTTGAGGACGGCCATCGCGCCGCCGGGAAAACTCGCATAGCCTCCCATCCCCAGGACGACATTCGGGCGAAAGCGGCGAATTTCGTTCCCCGCCTGCCGGCACGCGGAGAAAAGCGAAACCGGGAGGGCAAGCTTACGCAAAACTCCTTTCCCACGCACACCCGAAAAACGCAGCGGCGCCATCGGATCTCCATGCGCGGGGACGATCCGCCCTTCCATCCCTTCCGGGTTTCCCATCCAGACAACTTTCCAGCCGCGCCGTTTCAGAACGTCGGCGACTGAAAGCCCTGGAAAAATATGCCCCCCGGTTCCTCCGCCCATGATCAGGATCGTCCGGCTCATATGCGCGCGCCCCGCATCAGCTGCCGGTTTTCCCAGTCGACGCGCAGAAGGATCGCGAGCGCGAGGCAATTGGCGAGGATTCCCGATCCTCCGAAGCTCATCAGCGGAAGCGACAATCCTTTCGTCGGCAGAAGCCCCATATTGACGCCCATATTGACAAAACCCTGTATTCCGATCCATATGCCGATTCCCTGCGCGACGAGCGCGGGATAGAGGCGTTCGAGCGTCACCGCCTGCCGACCAATGGCGAACGCGCGCTGAACGAGCAGCCCGAAGAGGGCGATGACGGCGAGAACGCCGAAAAAGCCGAGTTCCTCGGCAATCACGGCAAGCAGGAAGTCGGTATGCGCTTCCGGGAGATAAAAGAGTTTTTCGACACTCGAACCGAGACCCACACCGAACCATTCGCCGCGCCCGAAGGCGACCAACGCGTGCGAGAGTTGGTAACCCCGGCCCAAAGCGTCCGACCAGGGGTCCATGAAACCGAAAATACGGTCGCGCCGGTAAGGCGAAACGATGATCAGGACGGCAAACGCGATCATCAGAAGGACGATCAGGAGCGCGAAAAGGCGCGCCCGCATCCCTCCGAGGAACAAAATTC
>JAIRZC010000045.1 GCA_031267455.1 Accumulibacter sp.
CATGTTTCAATCCACGCCCTGGCCAGGCCTGGCCTCGAAGTCCTTCATGAAATCGACGAGCGCGCGCACGCCCTCGACCGGCATCGCGTTGTAGATCGACGCGCGCATGCCGCCGGACAGGCGGTGACCGCGAATCTGGAGTAAACCGCGCGACTCCGCGGCCTTGACGAATTCGTCGTTGCGCGTCTCGTCTTTCAGCCGGAACGTGATATTCGTCAGCGAACGATTTTCGCGCGCGACACGGGTTTCATAAAAATCCGAGGAGTCGAGAAAATCGTAGAGAATCCCGGCTTTTTGGCGCGCGCGCCCTTCCATCACCGCAAGGCCGCCTTCGGCTTTCAGGTATTCGAAAACAAGCCCGGCAATGTATATAGCATAGGTCGGCGGCGTATTGACCATCGAATCGCCGTCGGCGCAAAGCCTGTAGTCGTAAAGCGTCGGCGTTTCCCGAAGGGACTTCCCAAGCAGGTCGTCGCGCGCGATGACGATCGTGACCCCCGCCGGCCCGATGTTTTTCTGCGCGCCCGCGTAAATCAGGCCGAAACGCGAGACATCGAGCGGCCTCGACAGGAGGTTCGACGACATGTCGGCAACGAGCGGAACGCCGCCGGTATCGGGGATCGGGAAAATCTCGACTCCGCCTATCGTCTCGTTCGGCGTATAGTGGAAGTAAGCGGCGTTGCGATCGGTTTTCCACTCATCGGGCGCGGGCGCGCGGGAATACCCCCCGTCGCGGGACGACGCGACGACCTTGACGCGGCCGAATTTCCGGGCTTCATCGATCGCCCTCGCCGACCAGACGCCCGTGTCGAGATAGTCGGCCGAAGTTTTTCCTCGAAAAAGGTTCATCGGTACCATCGCGAACTGGCTCGTCGCGCCGCCAGGCATGAAAAGCACCCTGTAGTCCGATGGAATGCCAAGGAGTTCCCGAATGCCCGAACACGCCCGCGCGTGGATGCCCATGTACTCCTTTCCGCGGTGCGACATTTCCATGACCGACATGCCGCTGCCACGCCAGTCGATGAGTTCGTCGCGCGCCTGTTCAAGGACTTCCAACGGAAGCATCGCCGGGCCGGAGCCAAAATTGAAGGGACGTTTCATGAGGTTTCCCGGAGTATTCGTCAAAAAAAGTGGAAGAAGACGCGCCGACCGACCGCTTTTGCGACCGGTGGAAAAACGAAGGCCGTTCCAGGGATCAGCCCGTCTTTTTCACGATACGATTTTTCGCGTCGACAAAGATGAGCGTCGGCGTATGCGAGGAAATCCCGGCGTCGTCGTAGTTCGCGAAGCTCGCGATGATCAGGATATCTCCGGGCATCGCGTGGCGGGCGGCCGAACCGTTGATCGAGATCGTCCCCGATCCGCGTTCGGCGCGGATGACGTAGGTGGAAAAGCGAGCGCCGTTGGTGACGTTCCAGATGTCGACCTTCTCGTGTTCGACGATGTCCGCCGCCTCGAGGAGCGCGACGTCGATCCCGCAGGAACCTTCGTAGTTCAGATCGGAGTGCGTTGTCGTAACGCGATGCAGTTTCGATTTGAGCATTATCCTTTGCATGGCTTTTCCAGGGTCGAAGAAAGTTTCGGAATCGTCACGGGCGTCTCAGCCCTCGCGGGTCATTTCAAGATTGTCGATCAGGCGCGGCGTCCCCAGGCGGCTTGCCGCCAGAACGACGAGGTCGCGGTCGCCGGGTAAAGGCGTTTGCAGGTCGGATTGGCGACGAACCGCGACATAATCGGTTTTCCAGCCGTTCGTGTCGAGATCCAGCGCGGCATCGCGCTCGATCGCGGAAAAATCGGCGTCCCCGCGCAATACCGCTTCGCGCGCGCGCCCGAGCGCGCGATAAAGGCGCGGCGCCTCGGCGCGCCCGGCCGGCGTCAGGAAGGCATTGCGCGAAGAGAGCGCGAGACCGTCGCCATCGCGGACGGTTTCGCCGCCGACTATTTCGATCGGAAGCGCGAGCTGGCGAACCATGTTTCGCAAAACCATCAACTGTTGGTAATCCTTTTTCCCGAAAAACGCGACCTGCGGCCGGACGATATGGAATAACTTTAGCACGACGGTCGCGACACCGGAAAAATGCCCCGGACGAAAACGGCCTTCGAGCTGATTCTGAATCCCGGGCAATTCGACCCGGTACGTTTGGGGTTCGGGATAAAATTCACGCTCGGTCGGCGCGAACAAAAAATCGACCCCGGCGTTTTCGAGCTTTTCGCAATCGGCGCCGAACGTGCGGGGATAACTGTCGAAATCCTCGTTCGGGCCAAATTGCAGGGGATTGACGAAAATGCTGGCGACGGTCGTCCCGCCGCGCGAACGCGCCTGCGCCACCAGCGAAACATGGCCCGCGTGGAGATTTCCCATCGTCGGGACGAAGGCGATCGCGCTTTCGTTTTTCAGGGCGTCGCGCGTCTCGTCGGGCGTTTTGCAGATACGCATGGGAAAGCTCCGTTTCAGTAGCAGTGCTCGGGGCCGGGGAAGCTGCCGTCCTTGACGGCGGCGACGTAGGCCGAAAGCGCCGCGGCGACGCCGGGTTGGCCTTCCATGAAGTTCCTGACGAATTTCGGCTTTCTGCCGGGGTAGATGTCCAGCATATCGTGGAGGACGAGAACCTGCCCCGAACACGAGGGTCCCGCGCCGATGCCGATCGTCGGAATCGAAAGCAGGCGCGTCGCCTCCTCGCCGAGATGCGCGGGAACGGCTTCGAAAACGATCAACGCCGCGCCGGCGTCTTCCTGCGCTTTCGCGTCGTCGAGAAAGCGCTGCGCGGCAAAATCGCCCTTCCCCTGGACGCGGAAACCGCCGAACTGGTGAACCGACTGCGGTGTCAGCCCGATGTGAGCGCACACCGGAACGCCGCGTTCGACGAGAAAGCGCGTCGTCGCGGCCATCGTGACGCCGCCTTCGATCTTGACCATCTGCGCGCCGGCGGCCATCAGCTTGACCGCGTTGCGGTAGGCAAGCCGCGGCGATTCCTGAAAAGTCCCGACGGGCATATCGGCGGCGACCAGCGGACGGTCGCAGCCGCGAAGGACCGCGCGGGTATGATAGATGATGTCGTCGAGCGTCACGGGCAGGCTCGACGTATGGCCCTGTATGACGTTCCCGAGCGAATCGCCGATCAGAACGACATCGACTCCCGCCGCGTCGCAAAGCCGCGCGAAACTCGCGTCGTAGCAGGTAAGCATCGCGATCCTTTCACCGGACGCGCGCATTTTTGCGAGGTCCAAATGCGTCAGTTGGCGCGTGGAAGCCTGAGCAGACATGTTACCCCCCTTCAATTGAAAATATACGCCAAATCCGGCGACGCCTTCGTCGATGCGCCGGATCGAAAACCATCCCTTACCGCCGTCCCCGGAAAGACCGGGATTCACCAGGCCGGGCATCCCGGGTGGCGCAATATTATAACGGTGAAAAAACACGTATACCCTTCCAATCCGCCCGCGGGTAATTCGCCCTCGGCAATCCCCCCACAGGCGTCGCAGGGGCGGGTTTCAAACATACCCTTCCAATCCGCCCGCCGATAATCCGCCCGCGGGCAATCCGGCCGCCGGAGGAAAAAATGCGCAGGGGCGGGTTTCAAACCCGCCCGCGGGTAATCCCCCCGCCGGCGTCGCAGGGGCGGGTTTCAAACCCGCCCGCGGGTAATCCCCCCGCCGAACTGTAGGGGCGGGTTTCAAACCCGCCCGCGGAAACCCGCCCTCGGCAATCCCCCCGCGAGGTTTTCCCCGTTCGATTCTCGAAAAGCCTAAAGTTTTCTGTTATCCTGCCGTTAGCGAATCCAGCGGACGAAAAATCCGGTAACGAGGAATGAGCGCGCGCCGCCCTTTAATCCCGGCGCGCCGGATCGAACAACCCCGAGGAGTCGAAAATGCCCCAGATCATCAACACCAACGTAATGTCGCTGAATTCGCAGCGCCACCTGAACAAGAGCCAAAGCGCGATGAGCACCGCGCTCGAGCGCCTCTCATCGGGTCTTCGCGTCAACGCCGCCGTCGATGACGCGGCGGGACTCGCCGTCGCGACGAAGATGGAAGCGCAGGTTCGCGGGCTGACCGTCGCGATGCGCAACGTCAACGACGGAATCTCCTTTGC
>JAIRZC010000129.1 GCA_031267455.1 Accumulibacter sp.
TCCTATTGCGCCGGCGTAAGACCCTCTGAATTCGAGCGGATCGTCGCCGTTTTCGCGCGCGAGCAACAAAAGCTGCGCAAGTTCGTCCTTGAAGAAAGCTGCGCGCGGAGGATAGCCGAAAGCCAGCGTGGCGAGCGCTTCGAATACCATGAATTTCCCCATGTTCCGACCATATCCAGACTCGATGCCGATGATTGCGGCGACGATTTCCGGTGGAACGCCGTAGACGCTTTGTGCCTTGGCAAGCGACGCCTCGTTTTTTTTCCAGAAATCGACACCTTCCGCGATTTTCAAATCGTTGACGAAACGCTGCCGGTAACTTTGCCAGGCGCGTTTCAGCTCAGGAATCGCGCTCGGGGAAATTGCGTTCAATACCGCCGCGTTGCTGCGGACGATCGAAAAATACCGCTGGAGAGACGGGACGTCGAATCCGTATTGCGCGCGCATTTCAGCGATGAAGGTTTGTACCTCAGGATTCTCCGAAAAGGATGAGGAATCTTTCGCGTCCTTTTCGCCCACCGCGCTGGCCGGGTTCGCGACGATTGCGGCCATCGAAA
The DNA here is from genome assembly GCA_031267455.1 of Accumulibacter sp. GTDB lineage: Bacteria > Pseudomonadota > Gammaproteobacteria > Burkholderiales > Rhodocyclaceae > Propionivibrio. The sequence goes on from JAIRZC010000129.1 coordinate 558, forward strand.
GCAGTGCGATGAAAAAAGCGTTTGTTTTCAAGCGGTGGAATATTCTGTGGGTTTATCGAAGGATTCGCGCCGAACAGCTTTTCAAGCGCTCCAGGAGTTTCGGTCCGCCGGTGCCGTAATGCAGTCGCGCATAACAAAGCGCGGCTTCGCGCGCGATCGCGCCGATTTCGGGTTGGGAGCGCCCGGCGCGTTCGGCAAAGGTGAACGGCCCTTCCCAAGAGAGGCGGCGAAGTCCCCTGCGCGCGAGCTTGTCGCAAAAAAGACGCCAGGCCCGCTGCGCGGGGGATTCTTTTTGTCGGTGCCGGAACGTCCAGAGCGAGACGAGAGCGAAGACGACTCCGCAAAGGACGCCCAGGCTCGTCAGCATATTCCGCCAATTCGGATCGTTCAGGCCGATCCGGGAAAGCACTTCGCGCTGCAATTCCGGATTGTATCCGAGTATCCATTGATTCCAGGCGTTGTTCGTTGCTTCCCATCGGTTCCGCAGGTCTCGAAGCCAATTCGAATCAAGGCGCGCGAAAACCGGGAGCGTGTCGACCGAAGGAAGCGCCGCCGTGATTCCCTGTTCGATCCTCGATGGCGCGATATACGCGGTTGGATCGATGCGCCGCCAGCCTTTCCCTTCGAGCCAGATTTCGGCCCAGGCGTGCGCGTCGGATTGGCGCACCGTCAGATAGCCGTCGATCGGGTTGATCTCGCCGCCCTGATAGCCGGCGATGACGCGCGCCGGAACCCCGGCGGCGCGCATGAGAAAGACGTAGGCCGACGCGTAATGCTCGCAGAATCCCTGGCGGGTTTCGAAAAGAAACTGATCGATCGAATCCCGTTCGGGCAAAAGAGGTGGCTGGAGCGTATAGATGAATTCCTCTTCCCGGAAATGGAGCAATACCGCGCTGGAGAAGCGTTCCGGCGAGTCGAAACCTTCCTTGAGGCGCGCCGCGAACGCGCGCGCGCGGGGATTGGCGTTATTGGGAAGCATGAGGGCTTCTTGGAGCAGGAGCTGGTTTTCCTTAGTTTCGATCGTATTCCCGGGCGCCGAGCCGAAATGGTATTGCGTACGTACTCCGACGCGGATTCGCACGATGGTTTCGAAAGTCGAAGTCAGCAGACTGTTTTCCGGAGCAAAAACCGGTAGATCGAGCGGAAGAATCCAACGCAGGTTGTGGGGCTCAAGCGTCGTCGTGTATCGATAAACCTTCTGCCCTGGATCGATCGCCGGCATTTCAGCGCGGCCGAGCAGGTAAAACGGTCGCGCGCGCCAGGTTTGTCCGTCATAATCGGTAAAGACCGGGCCTCGCCAGTAGAGGTCGGACTTCGCCGGAATCTCGTCGTTTTCGAATTTGGCGCGGAAGGCGATTGCGCCGGATTGGATCAGCTCGTCGAGTGACCCCGGAGAAAGAGTATCGGAGAGTCCGCTCAAGCCTGCGTGCGCGTCACGGGGCAAGCCCCAGAGAGGGCCTTGCACACGCGGAAAGAGAAGGAAGAGGATCAGCATCAGAGGGAAAGATTGCGCGAACAATACTCCGGCGTAGCCGAAGGTTTGGCGCACCGGGCGCTTTTCACCGTGCAGGCGGAGAAGCGTGGCGATCAAAATCCAGAGGGAGATGAGTAGCCAGATGCCGGTAATAATGCTCTGTGAGTAGAAATAGTGTGTGAGCAGCAAAAAGAAACCGAGCATGATTATGAAGATGAAATCGCGCCGGGAGCGCATTTCCGCCGACTTGAGCGCGATGAACAGGAAGAGTAGCGCAACCCCGGGATCGCGCCCGAGGAGCGAGCGGTATTCCAGGGCAATTCCGACTGTTCCGAAAAGGGCGAAGAGGGTCGGCAAGCCTCGCGGAACGGCGCGCTTGCTTTTCCAAAGCAGGGCGCGTCCAAAAAGGACAAAGCCGCAGAACAATGAAAGCCATGGCGAAAGATGCGATACATGCGGCGCGGCGGTCGCGGCGATGACGGCGAATATCCAGGGAAATTCGTCGTGGAGCGAATTCGGGGACGACGAAGGCGGGCGGGCGAGAAATCGTGAAAGCGCGGTCTTCCATTCCCGCGTATCCACGTTCAGGCGTTTTTCCAGGCGCGCAAATTCTTCAAGCATCATGGAGCGCGAGCGCCTTGAGGCAGGCGTCGCGATGGCGCGCGCCGCGTGATGGAGGAAAGAAACATTCGGGAAGGCGCAGACCGTAGGCGATGCGCTGTTTTTCGGATTCGAGGACCCATCCGGTCAGGATCGACAATCGCGTTTCTGT
>JAIRZC010000163.1 GCA_031267455.1 Accumulibacter sp.
TTCTCCGCCGTCATCAAGGGAAGTGGGGGAATCTATTTTACGCCGGTGGGCGAAAACACGCGGATCACGCTCGCGGCCGCATGGGCGCATCCCAAATTTTCCGGCGCGATCCTGCCGAAGGAACACACGATCGACGACAAGGCCGGGCGTTTCTCCGCTGTATGGGATATCCCTCATTTGAGCCGTACCTATCCTCAGGCGGTCAATATCTCCGCGGGCGATTTGGCGCACAACCAAAACGAATTGTCCGAACTTGCGAAGTTCACTGTCGGCGTCGAGCTTTTCGAACCCGTTTCGCTTTACACGCAAGTCGAGCGCGCCGTCAAATACGCGATCCTTTTCATCGGCCTTACTTTCGTCGCCTTGCTCTCTTTCGAGCTGGTTTCCCGCCGGCGGCTGCACTTCATGCAGTATTGTCTCGTCGGCGTCGCGATGGTTCTCTTCTACCTCCTCCTTCTCTCGCTCGCCGAGCATACGAGTTTCCTCGACGCCTTCCTGGCCGCTTCCGCTGTCTCGGTCGTCATGAACGGCCTGTATATGGCGGCCGCGCTGAAAAGCCCCGCCCAGGGTGGAATTCTCACCGTTCTGCTCGCGTCGCTGTACGCGATCCTTTACGCAATCCTCCAGATCGAGGAATACGCCTTGCTCGTCGGGACAGCGCTTCTCATCGTCGTCGTCGGCATCCTGATGTTCCTGACGCGCAATCTGTCTAACGGCGCGAAAGCGAAGTAGTCGAATTTCAACACTTTCCGGCATCGACACCATGCTTACTCGATCGCTTCCCGGTATCGAAGACTGGGTCGACTATTTCAGCAGGCAAAAAGTGCCGATTCTCCGGAAAACGGCGCGACGCCTCGAAAATGCGCGTGAAGCGATTGATCACGTTACCAGCCGCGACATCACGGCGATTGTCCTCGACGATCCCCTGATGGCGATTCGCGTTCTGGCGTATATCCAGCCGTTTCGCGGACGGCACTTGAGTTCGGACATCACGACGATCGCAAGCGCAATCATGATGCTCGGCGTCAACCCCTTTTTCAAAAGCATCGGATACCCAGCTACCGTCGAGGGCGACCTCGCCGCCGAGCCGCAGGCGCTGCTCGGAATCCTCCAGGTCATCCACCGGGCGCAGCGCGCGTCGCGCTACGCGCGCGAATGGGCTTTCGAGCGCCACGACATCGACCTCGAAGAAGTTACGCTCGCCGCGCTTTTGAGCGACCTTTCCGAGATACTCCTGTGGTGTTTCGCGCCGAAGCTCGCGATTGATATCCGCAACCGCCAGAATGCGGACAGATCGCGGCGAGGCGCGATCGTCCAGGAAGAAGTCCTTGGGGTCCGTCTCATCGACCTCCAGTCGGCGCTCTGCGACGCGTGGAAACTCCCCGAACTGCTCAAAACGCTCATGGATGAAAATAATTCCAGCTTGTTGCGTGTTCAAAACGTCGCGCTTGCCGTCCGGCTCGCGCGCCACAGCGCAGACGGGTGGAAGAACGCGGCGCTTGCCGACGACTTCAAGGACATAGAAAACCTCCTGCGAATCGATCGCCCGGCCTTGTTCAGCCGCCTGGACATTCCGGAAGAATTTCACGCTTTCTACCTGGGACGCTGAAAAGCACCGTCGGGCGCGGTGATCGGCACCCCTGAAAACCCACCGATCACTCCTCCGGTAAAGCCGTGTTTTCCAGAATTTCCCAGCGTTCCATGAGCGCGGCGATTTCGTCGTCGACCTGCGCGAGACGTAACGAAAGCGCCCGCGCCTCCTGGGCTTGCGACACGTAGAGCGCCGGATCGTTGAGACGCAAGCCAATCGTTTTCTGTTCTTCTTCGAGTCGTTCGATCCTTTCCGGAAGTTCGGAAAGCTCGCGCGACTCCTTGTAACTCAAGCCTTTGCGTTCGCGCGGACGACGCGGCGCGTCCCGAGCGGTTTTTCCTCGAAAAATGGCGGTGGCTTTCTCTCCTCCGTTCCTTTTGTCTCCCTTTCCTTTCTGAAAATCCGCCCAATCCTGGTAGCCGCCAACGTATTCGCGCCAGAACCCCCCGCCCTCGGAGGCGATTGTCTGGGTCACCACATTGTCGAGAAAGACACGGTCGTGGCTGACGAGGAAAAGCGTTCCCGTATAGTCTTGCAGGAGGCGTTCGAGCAATTCGAGCGTTTCGATGTCGAGATCGTTCGTCGGCTCGTCGAGAACGAGGACATTGGCGGGACTGGCGAAGAGACGCGCGAGCAACAAGCGATTGCGCTCGCCACCCGAGAGCGATTTCACCGGAGAACGCGCGCGCTGCGGCGGGAAGAGAAAGTCGCCGAGATAGCCGATGACGTGTTTTTTCACGCCGCCGATCTCGACATGATCCGATCCCGGAGAAATGACGTCGACGAGCGATGCCTCGTCGTCGAGTTCCGCTCGAAATTGATCAAAATAGGCAGTCCGCAAACGATTCCCGAGCCTCACGCTACCGCTGTCGGTCGGAATCTCGCCGAGGATCAGCCTCAACAGCGTCGTCTTCCCCGCGCCATTCGGTCCGATCAGGCCGATTTTGTCGCCGCGCAACAGGCGGCATGAAAAATCGCGCACGACCTTTTTATCTCCAAAAGACTTATTCACCGCATCGAGTTCGGCGACGAGCTGGCCGCCCGCGTCGCCCCGGTCAACCCGAAAATCGGTCACGCCGAGACGGTCGCGCCGAGCCGCGCGTTCCCGCCTTAGGCGTTCGAGGCGGCGCACGCGCCCTTCATCGCGTGTCCGGCGCGCTTCGACACCTTTGCGAATCCAGATTTCCTCCTGCGCCAGGAACTTGTCGGATTTCGCGTTCCGAACCGCCTCATCGTGAAGAAGTTCCTCTTTTCTACGCCGATAGACGGCCAGGGGCGCGGGAAATGATACGAGATCGCCGCGGTCGAGTTCCACGATGCGCGTTGCCACTCGATCGAGGAAACGTCGGTCGTGCGTCACGAAGACGAGCGCGAGGTTGGACGATAACAGCATTTCTTCGAGCCATTCGATGCCAGTGGTATCCAGATGGTTCGTCGGCTCGTCGAGCAAGAGCGCCCGCGGAGCGGCAGCCAGGGATCGAGCGAGCGCCAGGCGCTTTTTCTGCCCGCCCGATAGCGTGTCGACGCGCGCGTCCGGATCCAATGAAAACCGCTGGATCATCTCTTCGACCCGCCTTTCGAGCGACCAGGCATCGCGCAGTTCAAGTTCGCCTTGCAGAGAATTCAGACGCTCGAAGAGAGAGTCCCGTTCCGAAGAATCACACCCGGACAAATCGCGCGAAACCGAATGATATTCCGCAAGCAAGCCGGAGATTTCACCCAGCCCCGCGGAAATGGCATCGAAAACCGGTATTTCCGGGTCAAACGCGGGTTCCTGCGGAAGGTAGGCGACCTGAAGCCCCGGTTGAAGCCAAAGACGTCCGCCGTCAAGCGCGCCTTGTCCTGCCAGAACGCGCAGTAGCGAGGATTTTCCAACACCGTTTCGCCCAATCAGCGCAACGCGCTCGCCGGCGTCGAGCTGAAAATCCGCGTGGTCGAGCAGGGGAAGATACCCGTAGGCAAGTGAAGCGTCGGTAAGCGTTAAAAAGGGCATGTTTCAATCCACGCCCGTGACCGGGCGACAGCGCGCGGAAGGAATGAGAAGCGCCTCCCGCGCGAGATTATCCCCCGTAAAGCGGGGGAAATGAACCGTTTTCGTGCATTCTGCAGCCAATTTGACCAAGTTCGGCAGGCTCCTAGGTTCACTTCCAGACCTCTGATAGAATCGCCCGGCCTGGAGCCGTCCGCTTGCGCCGCGGCTGAAAGGCCCGGGAGGCGCGCTATCCCTGTTCTTTGCGGCGCGGGGATGCGCGTAACTCCGGGAAAGACAGTGTTTCATCGACGATCACGGCCGATCCGGTGATACCGGGACGTGAAATTCCAATATAACCGATATGTGGGGAGGTGAGCCATGTATGTTTTTGTTCTGAATTGCGGGAGTTCGTCGCTCAAATACCAGCTGCTCGACATGCGGGACGAACGCCGTGTCGCTTCGGGCATGGTCGAGCGGATCGGCATGGAAGGTTCCGTTTTCGTCTACGAATCGTCCGAAGGCGAGAAAATACGGGAAAGCCATGACGTGCCGACCCACGATCAGGCGATTCGAATGGTGTTGAATCATCTGACCGATCCTGAGAAAGGCGTTATTCGCGCCCTGTCGGACATTACCGCCGTCGGGCATCGGATCGTCCACGGAGGCGAACGTTTTTCAAGTTCGGTGCTGATCGACGACGAGGTGATCGCCGCGCTCAAGGATTGCATTCCTCTCGCGCCGCTCCACAATCCCGCGAACATCACCGGAATCGAAGCCATCATGGGGGTCATGCTCGGCGTCCCGAACATCGCTGTCTTCGACACCGCTTTCCACTCGACGATGCCGCCCGAATCGTATATGTACGCGCTGCCCTATGAGTGGTATGAAAAATATCACGTTCGTCGCTACGGATTCCACGGATCGTCGCATCGCTTCGTTTCCGAACGCGCGGCGCAGATGCTCGGCATTCCGAAGGACATGTTCAACTGCGTTTCGTGCCATATGGGCAACGGGTCGTCGTTTACGGCGATCAGGAACGGTGATTCCATCGACACCAGCATGGGCTTGACGCCGCTCGAAGGGCTTGTGATGGGGTCGCGTTGCGGTGACCTCGACGCGGGGATCCCGGATTATCTCGCTTCCTGTGTCGACATGAGTTTCACCGATATCCACGAAGCGCTCAATACGCGCTCCGGTCTGCTCGGCCTGTCGGGGATCAGTTCGGATATGCGTGATCTCGAAAAGGCGATCAGCGAAGGCGACGCGCGCGCGCAACTCGCCGTCGATGTGCTGCACCACAGCGCGCTCAAATATATAGGCGCTTATACTCTTGAGCTTGGCCGCGTCGACGCCATTATTTTCACGGGCGGAATCGGAGAAAACGCCACGCGCTTCCGCGGATCGATCGTCGATAGCCTGGAGCTTCTCGACGTCCGGCTCGATCCCGTGGCCAACGCGGTCTATGGCCAGGAGACCGTCATTTCGACCGATGATTCGAAGATCAAGGTCGTCGTCGTCCCGACCAACGAAGAATTGATGATCGCGCGCGATACTCTGTCCATCGCTTCGCTCCTGACCGACGCGAGGCATTCGCACGGCTACGCCGAGACCTACCGCATCCACAAGCGTCCCGGCGGCGGGAAAGCGCCGGAAAAAACTTGAAGATTCTCGTCGCCGTCAAACGGGTCGTCGATCCCGATGCTCGCGCGCGCGTCAGCGCCGACGGTTCGGCGGTCGATGTTTCCGATACGCGAAAGGTGATGAACCCTTTCGACGAAATTGCCCTCGAAGAGGCTGTTCGCTTGAAAGAGCGGGGATTGGCCGAAGAAGTGGTCGCCGTGTCGGCGGGTGAATCGGGATCCCGGGATATCCTGCGCGCGGCGCTTGCGCGCGGCGCGGATCGCGCCATTCTGATCGAAGTCGCGGTCGAACTTCAGGCGCTTGCCGTCGCCAAGTTACTGTGCGCCGTCTGCGGGCGCGAGTTGCCGCACCTCGTTTTGTGCGGCAAGCAGGCGATCGACG
>JAIRZC010000209.1 GCA_031267455.1 Accumulibacter sp.
CGCGACACGCTGTTGCTGGCCGCCGGACAGTTGCCCCGGATGTCTCGCCGCGTATATCTGCAGCCCGACACGGCGTAAGAGGTCGGTCCCACGCTGTTCGGCTTCGGCTTTGTCCCGCTTCAATACCCTGATCTGCGCGATCGTGAGATTTTCGAGGATCGTCATGTGCGGGAAAAGCTCAAAATTCTGGAAGACCATCCCGACGTGGGAACGGAGTTTCGGCAGGTTCGTCGAAGGGTCGCCGACCGAGACGCCGTCGACGTATATTTTGCCCTCCTGAAAAGGCTCCAGCCCGTTTACACATTTGATCAGGGTCGATTTTCCCGAGCCGGACGGCCCGCAAACGACGACGACTTCGCCTTTGGCGACCCGTGTTGCGCATCCGCTCAATACTTTGAAATTCCCGTAATATTTTCCGACTTCGTCGAGCAAAATCATCACTGGCGCCTTTTCGTCGGCTTTTTCACCTTTTGTCATCATCGCGCCTTCCATTTTCAACGAATGATCGCCAGCCGCGCGCGGAGTCGTCTTACGACATACGAGAGCGCAAGACAGAGGACGAAGTAGACCACGGCAACAAAGAGATACATTTCCACAAGCCGGTTGTCGCGTTGCGCGATTTTTGTCGCGATCGTCACGAAATCCGGGAGCGAAATGATGTAAACCAGCGAAACGTCCTGGAAAAGAACGATCGTCTGCGTCAGAAGCACCGGAAGCATGTTCCGGAAAGCCTGCGGAAGGATCACGAGGCCCATGACCTGCCAGTAGGAAAAACCGAGCGCGTACCCGGCATTCGCCTGGCCCGCCGGGATGCTCCGGATACCGGCGCGCATGATCTCGCAGTAGTAGCAGGCTTCGAACAGGACGAAGGTGACGAGCGCCGAAGCAAAGGCGCCCACGCGCACTGGTCGATCGGCGCCGATGAGCCACGCGCCGATATACGGCGCCATGAAGTAAAACCAGAAAATCACCATGACGAGCGGGACGGCGCGCAGGAGATTGACATAGGTACCCGCAAACCGCGACAGAAGCTTTATCGAAGAAAGGCGCATCATCGCAAGCAGGGTTCCGATGAGTGTTCCGCCGATCATCGCAAGAAAGGTCACTTCGAGCGTAAAGGCCAGCCCCTCGAAAACGAGCGTCGGCCACGCGCGAAGAATCGCCTGAAAATCGAAGTTCCCAAACATTCAGCCGCCTTCCCGCATCCTAGCTTCCGGATCGCGTTCGATCGAGAATCCCGGAACGGCGAGTCCGCGTTCGATCTGGCGCATTCCAAGAACGATGAGCAGGTTGATGATGAGGTAAATGAGTGTCGATACCGTAAAGGCCTCGAAAACCTGAAAGCTGAATTCCTGCATTGCCCGCGTCTGCGCTGTCAGTTCCATCAAGCCGACCGTCATCGCGACCGAACTGTTCTTCAACGTATTCATGAATTCGGACGTCAGCGGCGGAAGGACGATGCGAAATGCCATCGGAAGAAGAACGTGGCCATAGGTCTGCGTCAGGTTCATTCCCAGCGCCTGCGCGGCCATCATCTGGCCGCGCGCCTGTGAGAGTATACCCGCGCGGAATTGCACGGCGACGCGCGTCGAGGTAAAGAAAGAAAGCGCGATAACCGCCGTCCAGAACGAGGAATTCGGCATTCGCTTCATCCATGCGCCGATCGATTCCGGAAGAATCTCGGGAACGACGAAGAACCAGAGAAACATCTGGACGAGCAGCGGGATATTCCGAAAGAATTCGATGTACGCATTGCCCAACGCCGACCAGAGACGGCGTGGAAATGTCGTGATCGTTCCGACGATGATGCCCATGAGAAGCGCCGCGGTCCACGCCGTCAGGCTTGCGGCGAGCGTCCAGCGCGCGCCGAGGAAGAGTGTGTAAAGATAGCTCCCCGTTCCATCAGGAGAGGATTCCAGGAATATCCCCCAGTTCCAGTTGTATTCCATCGCGTAAACGTATTCCGGTTGAAACCGCCCCTGACGCGCGGACTTCCGTCTCGCATGAAGCGTCCGGGCGTCCAACGAGAGACAGGCTCCGGGCCTTTCGCCCGGAGCCTGATCATTATTTGTAAACGCCCGGGTCGGGCGAATCGGTCGGGTTGTCCATGACGCGCTTCATTGCGTCGCTCATCGGGATATTCATGACGATGCCGCGCGGCGGAATCGGCTTCATGAACCATTTTTCGTAGATGGCCGTCAATCCGCCGCTCTTGAAGAGCTTGGTCATTGCCTCATCGACAACCTTCTTGAACGCTGGATCGCCCTTGCGGAGCATGATGCCGTAAGGTTCGACCGAAAGCGCCTCGGACGAGATCGTGAAAAGCCGCGGATCGGCGTGGTTCGCGACAAAACCCGCCAACAGGATGTCGTCCATCACGAACGCGACGGCCCGTCCCGTATCGACCATCAGGAAAGCTTCGGCGTGGTCTTTCGCGTTCAGAATGTTGATTCCGAGCTTGCGCGCCGTGTTCAACTCGTTTGCCTGCTTCACGTTGGTTGTCCCCGAAGTGGAGACGATCGTCTTCCCTTTGAGGTCGTCAAAGGTTTTCAGCCCACCCGCCTTCTTGGAAACGAAGCGATTAGCCGTCACAAAGTGAGTGATCGTGAAAGTGATCTGCTTTTGGCGGTCGGCCGTATTCGTCGTCGACCCGCATTCGAGGTCTATCGTTCCGTTGGCAAGCAGGGGAATCCGCGTCGCTGGCGTTATGGGTTGATAATTGACCCTCAGATCCGGCATCTTCAGCTCTTCCTTTACCGCGTCGACGATCTTCAGACAGAGGTCCATCGCGTAGCCGATGGGTTTTTGCCGGTCGTCCAGATATGAAAGCGGGATCGATGCATCGCGGTGACCCAGCGTGATGCCGCCGCCGGCGCGAATCCTGTCCAGTGTGCCCTGCTGAGCCTGCGCCGCTGCGCAAAACCCGAGGGATATCCCGAGGACGCAGGCAAAGTGGCGAATTTTCATGGTGAATACTCCTTGCGATGTATGGTTCCAAGCGGATCGCCAAAAAGCGGACCGCATCCGAACGCCGGTCGCCCGGCAAGATCACCCGCTGCCGCCTAAGGCCAGCAGGTGGACTTCAAGCACGATACATGCCCGCGATTTTATCCCAAATCGCCGCGGACCGTGTCCGGGGAGATTTCCTTGAGCAGTTGGAAAATCTCGCGGAAATTTTTTGGGGGCCTACCCTGCCCATGCTCTTTTATCGCCGCGCGCCGAAGCGAACGGAGGCGCCGAAAATCGGCAAGGGGAAAACGCGCCGCGATTTCATCGATCGTTTTTTCGTCTTCCATCAGCCGGTCCCGCCATTGTTCCAGATGGTGCAGCCGTGCCGTTTCCTGCGCGGAATCTCCCCGGATCCTCGCTAGCGCGGCGCGAATCGGGTCGGCGTCGACGTCGCGCATCAGACGGCCGATATACTGCATCTGGCGACGGCGAGCCTCGTCGCGGCGAGTCATGCGACGCGCTTGGTCGATCGCGACGCTCAGGTTTTCGGGAAGGTCGACGAGGGAAGAGAGTAGCTCGGGCGACGCAGCCAAGCTGACGAGTTCCTCACCAAGCGATTGAAGAAGCTCCATCGCGCGTTTGCGCTTCGTTTTTGAGTCCCGCGGACGATCCTCTTCCACCATCGGGTCCGCATATCTATCCATGTGTCAATTTACGCCCGTAACCTTAAGCGACAGGAAATGGAAGGGGCAATCATCCCCCCCATGCCGGATTATCCTCTTTAAAAGGGAGATGTTCCAACCGACAAGTGTTTTTGATGAGATCGAATAAACGCTGAAACTGCTATGATAAAGGCTTCATCCATACATCGACAAGAAGGCCATGCCCGAATCACGCTTTGCCCACACGTTTGAGAATCTTCTGCAACTCGCCCAAGAGGCCCTCGCGCTGGCTGGAAAATCGGGGGCGACTGCCTGCGAAGTCGACGTTTCCGAAGGCTTCGGACAGAGCGTCACGGTGCGCCGCGGCAAGGTCGATACGATCGAGCACAATCGCGACAGCGGCCTCGGGGTCGCGATCTACCTCGGTCCGAGGAAAAACCAGCGCAAGGGACACGCGAGCACCTCGAATTTCTCCTCGACGGCATTGCGCGAAACCATCGACGCGGCGATGAACATCGCGCGCTTCACGGCGCCCGATCCGTGCGCTGGCCTGCCCGACGCCGGCTTGCTCGCGAGCCGCGACGAGGCTTTTTCCGACCTCGGCCTTTATCATCCCTGGCCTCTTTCCGTCGAGGACGCCATTGATCTTTCGCGACGCTGCGAACAGGCTGCGTTCGCGGTTAGCCGGCAAATCGCCAATTCCGACGGCGCGACGGTCTCGATTCAGGAGGGCCAATTCGTTTCGGCGAACAGTTTGGGCTTCATCGGCGGTTATCCGAGTTCGCGGCACCATCTTTCCTGCGCGCCGATCGCCGCCGATGAAGGGCGGATGCAGCGCGACGATTGGTTTTCCGTCTCGCGGAATTCCGAAACCCTCGCGTCCGCCGAGGCGATCGGCGATTACGCGGCGAGGCGCGCCCTGGCGCGCCTTGGCGCCCGCCAAATCAAGACGTGCAAGGCGCCGGTTCTCTTCGAAGCGCCGCTCGCGGCATCCCTGATCGCCAGTTTTGTTCATGCGGCCAGCGGTGCGAGCCTATATCGCAAGACCTCTTTCCTCGTCGAGAGTCTCGGTTCCCGCGTTTTTTCGAAAGAAATCCAAATCAGCGAATGTCCGCACCTGCGCGGCGCGCTGGCCAGTACTCCCTTCGACGGTGATGGCGTTACGACGCGCGACCGCGAAGTCGTCAAGGACGGCGTTCTTCAGGGCTATTTCCTGAGCGCCTACACGGCAAGAAAGCTCGGGATGCAAACGACCGGAAATGCGGGAGGATGCCACAACCTGATCGTCGAACCGGGGCGGCACGATTTTCGCGGTCTCCTGAACGAGATGCATCGCGGCCTGCTAGTCACCGAGCTTTTGGGGCACGGAGTCAACTACGTGACGGGTGATTATTCGCGTGGCGCGGTCGGCTATTGGGTGGAAAACGGCGAAATCGCCTATCCTGTCGAGGAAATCACGATCGCGGGCAACCTGCGCGACATTTTCAGGAACATCGTCGCTGTCGGGAACGATGTCCTGGCGCAAGGCTCGCGGCAGGTGGGATCGATTCTGGTCGCCCAGATGAAAATCGCTGGAAATCGAGGCAACTGACCTTGCGCGGCGCAAAGCGCCTGAGGGCCTTCGAAGATTCGGAAAGGAATTGAAAATGGAATGAGGCCGGATACCCGCCCTGTCTTTATCTCATTATAATCGTAGGTTCATCCAATAACCAGGAGACGTATACCATGGAAAGACGTTCCTTTCTGAAAAAAGCCGGCGTCGGGCTTGCCGCGGGCGCCGTCGCAGCTCCCGCAATCGCCCAGACCGCGCCCGCGATCAAATGGCGAATGGCATCGAGTTTCCCCAAGAACATCGATACTCTGCATGGAACAGGCGAGTTTCTGGTCAAGCGTATCTCCGACATGACGGACGGAAAATTCCAGGTACAGATGTTCGCGGCGGGCGAACTCGTCCCGGGACCCGCCGTCCACGACGCCGTCAAGGACAATACCGTCGAAATGGGGTTTACCTGCTCGTACTATTATTTCGGAAAGGACCCGACGTACTGCATCGATACCGCGATTCCTTTCGGAATGAACGCGCGCCAGACGATTGCCTGGTATCGCCAGGGCAATGGAAGCAAACTCATCAATGATTTCCTCGCGAAAGCGAATATTATTTCCTTCCCCTGCGGGAATACCGGGACCCAGATGGGTGGCTGGTTTCGCAAGGAGATCAAGACCGTCAACGATTTGAAGGGACTGAAAATGCGCATCGCCGGACTCGGTGGCGCAGTCCTTGCGAAACTCGGTGTCATTCCCCAGCAAATTTCCGGCGGCGACATCTACCAGGCCCTTGAAAAGGGAACGATCGACGCGACCGAATGGACCGTACCCTACGACGATCAGAAAATGGGTTTCAACAGGGTCGCGAAGTATTATTACTATCCCGGATGGTGGGAAGGCGGCCCGCAGATTTCGGTTTACGTCAACACGAAGAAATGGGCCGATCTCCCGAAGTCCTATCAAACCATCATCATGGCGGCGTGCGCCGAAGGAAACGCCGAAATGAACGCGCGCTACGACTTCAAGAATCCGATTGCGCTCAAGCAACTCGTCGGAACGGGGACGCAGCTGCGGATGTTCCCGAAAGACGTCATGGACGCCTGCTACAAGGCGGCGGAGGAGTATTACGCGGAAATCTGTGCGAAGAACCCGGAATTCAAGAAGGTCTATGAGGACTACCGGAAGTTTACGAGCGACATGAATTCCTGGTTCCGCGTCGCCGAGGGTGCTTACGCTAATTACATGTTCAGCCGCAGGAACTGATATTTTCCGGCACATCGGGAGGGAAACATCCGGGCAAGCCGACTTTTTCCCTCCCGCGCGACCCGGCGCGAGCTGACATCGCCGCTATTCCGAAACACTTTTGGTTTTCCCTGACCGATACGATTTCCGGAATCGTAGGCCAAGATCATTTCGAAAAATCCGAAGCGAGCCGTTTCGCAAGCACGTGGATCATTCCCGCCGTCGCGCCCCAGATGCAACGCTCACCGTATGGGATGGAAACAAGCGAGCGCGTAGTTCCCGGCATCGGTGTGACGCGGTGGTTTGCCAAGTCGAGAAGAAAGGCGAGCGGGGCTTCGAAAATATCAGCAACCTCGAATGCATCGGGCCGGAGATCGAAAGGTGGCCGGACGATGGCAACGACCGGTGTTATCTGGAAGCCCGTGATCGTCCAGCGATCAGGCAGGTAGCCAATGACTTCGATCCGGTCGGCGGTGACCCCAGTTTCTTCCCACATTTCGCGGATCGCGGTATCCGCGGCGGAAACGTCCCCCGGATCAGATCGTCCGCCTGGAAAACATATCTGTCCGGGATGATCCCTCAGATGGTCGGTGCGGCGCGTCAACAGGACACGCGTCTCCTCATCGCGCAGGACGATCGGAAACATGACCGATGCGGGAACGAGATGGACGTCGTTTTCAACGCCTTGGGCGTTTTCGTCGTCCCAGCCATGCCCACCGGTTCCATCCCCGTTTCCGGGCTTTTGCAAAAGCGCCGCGCGCAAGCGTTCGAGGTCGGTCGGTGTGGAGGAAAAAAACGGCGCCACGGGAGAATTGGGCGCGTCGGAGTGAGCGGCGATTTCCATGGAGTTCAAAAACGTTTTTTCAGCGTCATCGCGCCGCCATCGCGAACCATCTCCATCCGGTTCAAGAAGCTCATCCCGAGGAGGACGAAGGGCATGTCGGTTTCATGCACGAGCGCATCGACACCGTTCAGGGTGATATCGCCGACGCGAACCGAGTCGAGCTTGATTCGCGTGGCGTAGGTGACCCCATTCGCCGTGTTCACCGCGCCCCGTTCGCCCCTGCTCGTATTGAGCGTGAGGCGGCGCGCGTCGCTCGCGCCGATGCCGATCATCGATGCGCCAGTATCAACCATGAAACGCGCCGATATCCCGTTGATGTAGCCCATCGTGAGAAAGTGACCACGCGAATCCGCTGTCAGAATCGCCGTCTGCTGAGATACCGTTGATCGCTGCGCGGCAACGTTCTGTCCGACGCGCATGACCCGTGTTCCCCCATCGAATTGAAGAGTGGCCGTGTCGCCGATGATCGAAACGACCCTGACGCCTTCGGCGGTCGAGCCGACGGCAACGATGCGCGGCGGCCCGCCATTGATCGTCAGGAGCGCTTTCCCGGGGAATATCCCCGCAAGCCCGACATCCGTCGCCCATGCCGGCGGCGCAAGCGCCAGGAAAAGCACCAGCTTCATTAAGGCGCTTGGCGTGCTTGGGCGGTGTTTTGTTCGCATGGTTTTCATCCTCCCTGGGTACCTGTCGAGCTTTCGGGGATCGAAGCGAAAGGGAGGCGAAACCAGTTTTTCACGGATTTCAGGAAAATAGCGACTTTATTTGCAATGAAGTCCGGAAAAAAACGAGTCGCCTTCCCGGCAATCGATTGGATCAAGCCCGGCAGGTTCCCGGAATTTTATTCCATTTATGAAGCGTCCACACCGCAAAACGAGCCGCGGGGCTGCCTCATTCATGGGCGATTCGGAAAAGGGACGAGCCACCCGGAAATCTTTCCGCCTCACTCCTTGTGTTCGGCAGTGACGCATTGGTAGACTCCGGCGAAAAAGGTCTCCCGGCGCCAGATATAGCGGCTGGCGTCTTTCGCGTAGTCGCTGATTTCCTTTTTCCACAGCGCCTCGGCAAAGGGTTCGAGGAAATGATTGACGAATTTGAGGATATAGCGGATCGGCTGCCACGGCTTCGGGTTGTAATAATCGACGAAAACGAGCTTCTTCCCCTTGCCGAGATGGTGGAGCATATTGTTGACGACCGCGGTTTTCTTTGCCTCCGGAACCTCATGGAGCAGGAAAAAACTGCAAATCACGTCGAATTCCTCGCCGCCGGGTGAATAAACACCTGCGTCGCCGCGAACGGCCCGTGCCCAATCCATTCCGGCGAGTTTGGCTTGGGCGTGTTCGACCTGGACGGGCGTCACGTCGGTCACGAGAAACGTGCCTTTTGGACCAACCCTGCGCGCGACGCGCTGGACGAGTTCGCCATAGACATGCGCGACCTGCCAGACCCGCGATCCTTCCGGAACCTCGTTCAGGTAAGCGCGCATCAAACGCTGGTCGTTGAAAAACAGCAGGATACGGACGACCCAGTTGTTGTCGAGCCATCCCGCGTTCCTCGGGTTGACATAGGCCCAGTCATAGACCTCGGTCATGTACTCCGGGACGTTTTCGTAATAGGGGTCGTCGATCGGAGGAAAACACTTTTTTGGCATAACCGGTTTCCTTTGCGTGATTGCATGAATATCGTGCGCCGCAGCGGGTGGTGCTTTTTCGGTTTCAAAAAACCAAGGGAGATTTTCGATTATACGTCGAGGGGCAGCCCAAGGGGAGCCAGAGGGCCATTCGCGCGAACGCTTCTTTCCCGCGTAATATCGAACGGATGCGCGCGATAGAAGCCTGCGCGGATAAGCGGCAAGGCACGATGTGACCGTGATCGGTTCCGATCTGTTTGTCAGAATCGCGCGGGAGGGCCGGCGAGGGGTGCCGGAATGCGCCCCTCGCCCGGCATCAAATAATGACGACCGGCTTGATGACCTCTTCGGACTTGTGATGCATCATTTCCAGCGCATCGCCAATCCTGTCGAGTCCGTTGAAAACGTGCGTGACGAGAAGGCCGGGGTCGAAGCGCTTATTCATGACGAGCGCAGCCATCCTTTCCATCCGGTCGCGCCCCCCCGGCGTCAATCCGCCGTGGATGCTCTTGTGCGCCATTCCATAGGCCCAGCCGATCCTCGGAACCGGCAGGATGTCTCCTTCGCCGAAATAGTTGATGTTTCCGATCGTCCCGCCAACCTTGACCATGTTCACAGCTTGCGCGAGAACTTCCGCCGGCCCGCCAGCGACGATGACATTGTCAGCGCCGATTCCGATCGTCGCTTTCAGCACCTGATCGACGATATCGCCGTTCTTGTAGTTGATGATTTCAGTCGCGCCGTAATGAAGCGCGAGTTCTGAGCATTTCTTGCGACTTCCGATGGCCAAGATACGCGCCGCGCCCCGCAGAGTCGCACCGACCACGGCCATCAGTCCGACCGGCCCGATGCCGATGACTGCAACGGTCGAGCCGAAAGAAATATTGGCGAGTTCGGCGCCATGAAGACCGGTCGTCACCATATCCGGCAGCATGACCGCCTGTTCCAATGTCATTCCGTCCGGAATTAGCGCCAAATTCATATCCGCATCATTGACGTGGAAATATTCGGCAAAAGACCCGTTTTTCGTATTCGAGAACTTCCAGCCGCTCAAAGGTCCTTCGGAATGGCATGCGGGAATATTTCCGTCCTGTATCCGCGTCGAGCGCCATTCGGGCGTGATCGCGGGAACGATGACCCGATCGCCGGGCTTGAACTCCTTGACTCCCCTTCCTACCTCGACGATCCGTCCAACGGCTTCGTGCCCCAGGATCAGGTCATTCCTTTCGCCAAGCGCGCCTTCATAGACAGTATGGATATACGACGTACAGGGCGCCAGCGCCAAAGGTTCCAGCAATGCATCGAAAGGCCCGGCCGCGGGTTTGTCCGCTTCGATCCAACCAGTCGAATTGATTTTCAACATCCCGAATCCACGCATGATTCACCTCTTTTCACAAAGAATCAAAAAACAGACGGATCCCGTGCATCACCCTCTATTGTAAGGAGGGCGCTGCATTCCGCCGCTACCGCATTGGGTCGCAATGCGGGTTCAAATTACCGCATTTGTTATCCGATGTCCAATCGCAAAAAAAACCGCCCGGCACAGCGAAATTCAGTGAGAAAAAAAAGCGAGGCGCCGCCGGCGCGCTTCGAACATACAGACACCGGCCGCGACTGAAACATTGAGGCTTTGCACCGATCCGGACATCGGAATGGCGACACAGCGATCGCATGTCTCGCGCGTCAGGCGGCGGAGACCGCCGCCTTCGGCGCCGAGCACCCATGCGACGGCATCGGGCCATTGGGCCGCGTACAGGTTCTCTTTCGCTTGGCCGTCTGCTCCGATAACCCAAATGCCGCGCTCTTTCATTTCGCGCAATGCGCGCGCGAGATTCGTTACCGTGATATACGGCACGACATCCGCTGCGCCGCTCGCCACCTTGATTGCCACTTGCGTCAGGCCGACAGCGCGGTCCTTGGGAGCGATCACCGCATGCGCGCCCACGCAGTCGGCAACACGCAGACATGCGCCCAGATTGTGAGGGTCCTGGATTCCATCGAGCACAAGCAAAAACGGGGGATCCTTAAGCGTATCGAGAACATCGTCGAGAAAAACAGGACGTCTGTCCGCATCCACGCGAGCGACGACTCCTTGATGGCGGGCAGTCTCACCGGTCATTCCGTCGAGCCTTCCGGCCTCAATGATAACGACGCGGCATCCGCTTTCTTCCGCTTGTTTTAAAAGATCACGGATTCGCGAATCTTTCCGCGCTGCATCGATGAAAATCTCGCGCACACTCTCTGGCTTGTAGCGAAGACGCGCAACGACGGCGTGAAATCCGTGAATGAAGCGTGAATTGGACATCGGCTAAGGGGTACGAAGTTCGGAAAATGTTTCAGCCCACATTCGTACATGGGCAAAACGGAAGGAACAAGCTTCCTCCCATGCCGGATTATCCCCGTTTCT
>JAIRZC010000097.1 GCA_031267455.1 Accumulibacter sp.
CTGTTGCAAGAAGCGAGGAATCGCCGTCCAACCGGCGACCGGCGCCAACGCGCATTCCGTCGCCGAATATACGATCGCCGCGATCCTTTTCCTGCAACGCGATCTTTTCAGCCGCAACGCGCAGACCAGCGCGGGCCTCTGGCCAAGAGGCGCGTTCGCGCCAACCCGGGAAGCGCGCGCGAAAACTCTGGGCATCGTCGGATTTGGCGACATCGGCCAACACGTCGCCCGGCTTGCCCTCCCGTTTGAAATGCGCGTCATCGCCGCCGACCCGGCGTACCCCGACGACTCACCCGTCTGGGCGAACACGGGCGTTTTACCGCGAGCGCTCCCGGATCTGCTCGACGAATCCGATTTCGTCTCGCTGCATCTTCCGCTCGACGAAACGACGCGCGGCCTTTTCGACCGCGAAACGCTCGCGCGAATCCGGCGCGGCGCTTTTCTGATCAATACCGCTCGCGGTGGTCTCGTCGACGAAGCGGCGCTCGCGCGACTCCTGCGCGAAGGGCATCTGGCGGGCGCGGTCCTTGATGTTTTTTCCAAGGAACCGCTTACAGCCGGCTCGCCGCTCGCGGGCTTGTCGAATGTCTGGCTGACGCCACACATCGCGGGGCTGACTCGGGAATCCAATGAAAGGGTAAGCGCCATCGCGGCCGAAAAAGTCGACGAAGCGCTTCGCGGCGCCTCGTGATCCCGCATCTGGATCGCCAACGCTTTCACCGATTTTTCCCGACCCGCGGGTAAAGGCTATTCCTCCGTTTTGGAAGTGCCCGCCGGGAAGAAGAATTCACTGGGACGCTCGCGCAAAAGGCGCAGGCAGGCGCTGGCGATCTTCCGCCACGGGACCTCGTCGATCCGGCGCGCGCGCAAGGCGATGTGAAACGCCAGCGCAAAACTGACTGCAAGATTGACCAATCCGATGACGACCACATCGAGCGTGGCGTTGAGCGCCGCCCGCCCCCCCAGGTCGAGGCTCAGGGCCGAAAAGCCGATATAGGCCGAGGAAAACGTCACGTGGCGGATGTCGATCGGAAGCGCGGTCATCGCGCCGATGAACGACGCGATCCCCAGCAGGAAACCGAAAAGAAAATTACCCGAAAGCGCGCCGAGATTCTCGCCGATGTAGGCGGCGATTCGCTGCGTCCGGTAACCGCCCCAGGCGCGCCGCATCCATTCGAGCTGCAGGACGCGCTCGGCAATGCGGTTGTACGCGGCGTAGTTGTCGAAATAGGCGCTGATCAGCCCGGCCAGGAAAAGGCAAACCCCGGCAATCGCCGCGTGGAAGAGCGATCCGCTCCGCATGAGGCTCTGGCTCTCCAGAAGTTGCGCGGCTTTTTCGGGCGGGATGAAGGGGCTTCCGAAAAAGAGGGAAAAAAACCAGGCGATGAGCGAAGCGAGCGGAAGCGCCAGCAAAACGTTGCCGAGAATCGAGATCGTCTGCGTCTGGACGGTCCGCGCGATCAGGAGCGCGAGATTCTCGATGTGATAAAGCTTTCCGCCCGCTTGTTCGATTCCGGCGGCAATGGCATTCGCCGTCATCGCGGGCTGCTTGGTCGCAACGGTTCCGTGGACGATGTGAATGAGACAAAAACCCAGGCCGTAATTCAGGCAATAGGCTAATGTCATCATCAATGGCGGGATCTCCGTTTTTCCGATAAGGAGCTTCGAGGCGGCCATGAATGCGATGATTCCGCCTCCGATCAGCGCGGAACGCGCCATTCCGAAATACTCCTTCCGATCCTCGGCGATGTAGTGCTCGCCGCGGCTGCTCGCGTTTTCGGTGATCCGAAGCGCGATGAGTTCGGTGTTCCGCCGCCAATGCGGAATCAGGTCGTCGCGCCGGCACTCGTCGCAAACCAGCGACATAAAAAGGCGGACGATCGGTAATCGGGCGTCGCCAGGCCCGACCTTGAGTCTCTCCGTGACGTCGAGCAACTTCTCGCAGCGCAGGATGAGCTGGCCGAGCCGCTGGAGGATGTAGGTCAGGCGGATGCTCGTTCCAAAGCGCGCGGCGCGGCCGTGGAGACGTTCGATGACTTCGCGGCACTGCTCGAAAAGCACGCGCAAGTGCTTGTCGTCGATTCCGGGAGTTTCAGGACGCCTCCACGAGGCGGGATACGCTTCGACATAGTCGTCGAGTTCGCCGCACTGCGCGGAAAAAGGCGATTCATAAGCATCGAGGTCCGGGTCCAAGCGCAGGAGTTCGGGTTCCAGGCCCGACGCGGCGATCCAATGCGAAATGATCCGCAGCGAGCGCAGGATTTCGGAAACACTGTGCGGAAACTCTGTTTCCACCGCTTCGTCCTCACCAAAGTCAAGCGACCCGATCAAATCCAGCCAGGCATCCTCACCGACGCCAACGACCCACGCGCCGTCCGTCGAGCGACGAAAAACGCGCCGAAGAAAGCTTTGCAGATAACCGGAATCCAGCACATCCGGGAGAAACTTGTGCCCCAGCCGACGGAAAAACTCGCTGAAAAAACCGGTATTCGGCAAAATCCCCGAGGTCGTGTAGAGCAGGCTGTGCCGCCGGATTTGCAGGACGCGCGAAATCGCCCCGCGCATCCCCACCCGAATCCGGGGATGCGCGTCAAGCATCCGCGCGATGCGTTCCAGATTCCGCCGCGTCGTCTCGAAATCGCCCGGAGAATCCGGTCGAACGGCATCAACGAGCGCGACGAAAAGCTTTTCGGCATCCGCGTCCGCTTCGGCAAACCGCGCTAAAAGACTTTCCATTGGAAT
Organism: Accumulibacter sp.; assembly: GCA_031267455.1. Lineage (GTDB taxonomy): Bacteria > Pseudomonadota > Gammaproteobacteria > Burkholderiales > Rhodocyclaceae > Propionivibrio. Next base: position 2,743 of record JAIRZC010000097.1, read on the forward strand.
CTCACCATCAACAAGTCAAAGTATACCCTGTCAAGAGCTTTTGTTGGATTTCTTCGATTTTCGCTTCTCCCGGAAAAAAATACGGCGCCAGGGCGTATCCTGTCGGGCGCGTCAACCACGGATTCCCGGACTATTGAACATGCTCGCCAACTCCCGCGCCCCTTCGAGCGCTCAAACCGGCCTCCACGAGGACTTGGCGCGCCTGCTGGAGAGGCGCGCCTCCCGGCCCTTCCTCAAGCCTTTCGCCGAATACAACCGCCGCGCTTTTTTCGAAAGCATGGAGCGGCGAACTCGCGCGGCGCCGGGAAACCCCCTGATCCTCGATTCGTGCTGCGGAACCGGCGCCCTCGCTGTCGCGATCGCCGAAACGTTTCCGGAGTGTTACGTTATTGGCATCGACCAGTCAGCGGCGCGCATCGGTAAATCCCCCCGACACCTGCCACCCAACTTGGACCTCGTTCGCGCCGACCTGGTCGACTATTGGCGGCTGATGCGCGACGCCGGGGTCCGTCTCGCGCGGCATTATCTCCTTTACCCCAACCCTTGGCCGAAAATCGGGCAGCTTTCCCGGCGATGGCACGCGCATCCCGCCTTCCCACCGATGCTTGAACTCGGCGGTCGACTCGAATGCCGGAGCAACTGGCGGATATACATCGAGGAATTCTGTTTTTCTGTCCGTTACCTGACGGGACTCGACGCGCGTTGCGAAGCCTGGCGTCCCATCGCGGCGCAAACAACGTTTGAAAAAAAATACCTCGAATCGGGGCACGAACTTTTCCGGACCGTCGTTCATCTTGTCGGAACCGATCCGGAAAACTCCGGATGATCCCGAAAGAACGGTATTCGGTCGAAAGAAACGCCGAATAACCGTCTCCTTCATTAGCGACAGATATTCAGGGCTGTCGGTCTAACCCCATTGGGGAGGGGTTTCTCTCCCTCCCCAATGGCTACGGTCGAAACCCCGGCTGATCGACCGGGGTCTCAACCTTCGCGCCGCCCGTAAAGGGCGGGGTTTCAACCGGAGGAAAGTTTTACGACGAATTGAGCGAAGACGCGACCTTTGAAGCAAGCATCCGTCTTCGCCGGACCTTCGCGCAAACGGTCGAATTGCCATGCGCCGCAGCTTGATTTATGCTTCACCACTTCACTGGCTCCAACCGGAATCCAAATGGGCATCATTCTGAAAACCCCCGAAGAAATCGAAAAGATGCGCCTTACCTGCCGCCTGGCCGCCGATGTGCTGGATTACATCACCCTCTTCGTCGTCCCCGGCGTGACGACTGGAGAGCTCGACCGGCTCTGCCACGAGTATATGGTCGATGTCCATGGCTGCATCCCCGCGACGCTCAACTATGTGCCCAGCAGGGGGTACAAACCGTATCCGAAATCGATCTGTACGTCGGTCAATCACCAGATCTGCCACGGCATTCCGGGCGACAAACCACTGAAAAACGGCGACATTCTCAACATCGACGTGACGACGATCAAGAACGGCTATCACGGCGACACGAGCCGCATGTTTTTGGTCGGCGACGTCTCGATCCAGGCCAGGCGTCTTTGCGAAATCACTTTCGAGTGCCTGTGGCTCGGCATTTCAAAGGTCCGTCCCGGAGGACATCTCGGCGACATAGGGAACGCGATCCAGCGCCACGCGGAAAAATCGGGTTTCTCGATCGTTCGAGAATTCTGCGGGCACGGCGTCGGCGCGGGCTTCCACGAAGACCCCCAGGTATTGCACTACGGTACGGCCAAGAGCGGCCCCGAACTCAAGCCCCACATGATTTTCACGATCGAACCGATGATCAACGCCGGAAAGGCGGCGATACGACAAATGGCCGACGGTTGGACCATCGTCACCAAGGATCACAGCCTGTCGGCGCAGTGGGAACACACAGTCCTCGTTACCGAAAGCGGCCACGAAGTTCTGACGGTTTCGCCCGGAACACGGAGGCCGCCCGACGGAATCGAATGATCCTTTTCCAAACCACCCGCGCCGGCTTCATCCCGCCCTGACGCGAAACTTCCGCAGTCCGCTTTTCACCGCGGGAGACTTGGAAAGGATTAGTGGATGACAACGAAACGAGCATCGGCCCATGAAAGCAATTTCCTCCGCGCGAAGTGAAATGCTCGCGCGCTATAAATCCCGCCTGGCGCTGGGAAGCGAGGCGATTTACCGCGAGCGCCCGGTTAAAGCGCCTTTTCGGCTTCTCCGTGAACGCAGCGCGCTGATCGACGGGGTTCTGCGCGGCCTGTGGGATGAAATGGAAATTCCCGGGGAATTGACGCTCGCCGCGGTAGGCGGCTACGGACGCGGCGAATTGTGGCCGCATTCCGACATCGACATCCTCCTGCTCCTTCCCAAAGCACCGGATGAGGCGACCGCGGAAAAACTCGAACGTTTCATCCGCCTGCTCTGGGACATCGGCCTCAAAGTCGGCCAAAGTGTGCGCACGGTCGAAGATTGCCTCGGCGAAGCCTCGGGCGACCTCACGATCCGCACCTCGCTCGTCGAAGCGCGTCCACTGGCTGGCAACCGCGCGCTTTTCGAAGAATTCGAATCGAAATTCAGCGCGCGAGTCGATCCGCAAAATTTTTACACGGCCAAAAAACTCGAACAATACGAACGGTATCTTCGCTACCAAGAATCGCCCTACTCGCTCGAACCGAACTGCAAGGAAAGCCCCGGAGGCCTCCGCGACCTCCAGATGATCCTCTGGATTGCGAAAGCCGCGGGATTCGGGCATTCGTGGGATGAAATGGTCCGTCACGGTCTCATCACCCCGGCCGAGAAAGAATCGATCGAACAAGGAGAAATATTCCTCCAGCGCGTGCGCATCCTGTTGCATCTGCACTCGGGACACAACGAGGATCGTCTGCTTTTCGACTACCAGGAAACGCTCGCCCGTGAACTCGGATTCAATGCCATCGGAGTCAAGCGGGCCAGCGAATGCATGATGCGAGAATACTACCTGACAGCGAAAAAGGTCGTCCAGTTCAACACGATTCTCCTGCAAAATCTCGGCACGGCGATCTTCCCGGTGCGCGAACACGAACCCGTCCGCATCGACGAGGATTTCCAGAACACCTACCAGCTTCTCGACATCGTCCACGAGAACGTTTTCAACGCAAATCCGCGCGCCATTTTCCGCACATTCGAACTGATGCAGGAGCATTCCGAGCTCAAAGGGCTGACCTCGAGGACGATTCGCGCGCTCTGGCGGGCGCACGCGCTGATCGACGACGAATTCCGCGCGGATTCGGAAAACAGGGCGCGCTTCATCGGGATTTTCAAGCGTGACCGCTGTGTCCTGATCGAACTGCGTCGAATGAACGATCTCGACATCCTCGGCGCCTACCTGCCGAAGTTCGGCGCAATCGTCGGGCAAATGCAGCACGACCTTTTCCACGCCTACACGGTCGACCAGCATACGATGCAGGTTCTCCGAGGTCTGCGGCGCTTCTCGCTCCCCGAATTCGCGCACGAATACCCTTTTTGCAGCCGCCTGATCTCGGAGATCGACGCCTCGTGGCTCATCTATGTCGCCGCGCTCTTCCACGACATCGCCAAAGGGCGCGGCGGTTTTCACCCAAAGCTCGGCGCGGCGGATTCCCGCGAATTCTGTAAAACCCACGGTCTCTCGGAAGAAGAGACCGAACGCGTCGCCTGGCTCGTCGAAAATCATCTCGTTATGTCTGGCGTCGCGCAGAAAAAAGACATCTCCGATCCGGATGTCATCTCCGGATTCGCATCGATCGCCGGCGACGCGTGGCGCCTTTCGGCGCTTTTACTTCTGACCGTCGCCGACATTCGCGGCACGGGCCCGAAAATCTGGAACGGCTGGAAAGGACGTTTGCTCGAAGACCTGTTCAACGAGACCTCGCGCTTCCTTCTCTCGGACCGAAAACCCGCGCCGCAGGGAATTCTCCGGGAGCGGCGACGCGAAGCGCAAAGGCTCTTGCGCTATTTCGCCGTCGAGGAAAACGCCGAGGACGCCCTCTGGGAGGAGCTTGGAACGACCTACTTTCTCCGCAACGCGCCCGACGAAATCGCATGGCATACGCGCGTCCTGCATTACCGCACAGACAGCGACACACCCATCGTAAAAGCCCGCACCCGTCCTCACGACGAGGGAATCCGGGTTCTCGTCTACACAAAGGATCAAAGCGACCTCTTTTCCCGCCTGGTAAGCTTTTTCAACCACGCGGGCTACAACATCGTCGACGCGAAAATCGAGACGACTCGCCACGGCTACGCGCTCGACAGCTTCTTGATTTTCGATGTCGGCGGACGTGATGGCGATCGGAACATGATCTCGTACATCGAACACGAACTCTTCGAGCGCCTGATTCGATCCTCGCCTCCGGACGCGCCGATCTCAAGCCGCGTCTCGCGCCAGGTCAGGTATTTTCCGATTCAACCGCATATTTCCGTCCAGCCGGACGAAAAAGGCCTCTACTGCATTCTCTCGATCAGCGCCGCGGACCGTCCGGGTTTGCTTTACGCGATAGCCAAGGTATTGGCAAAACACGGGGCGGACATTCACACGGCAAAAATCGTTACGCTTGGCGAACGCATCGAGGATAATGTTCTCGTCTCCGGCGGAGGTCTCGACACAAGCGCCGGCCGGATTCAGATGGAAACCGAGCTCCTTGCGGAACTCGCGGAAAACGCGGAGGCAAGGCGCGCGATCCCCGACATCGGCGGCTTTATTCCTCCGCCCCTGACCGGGGAAAAATAAGCCGCTTCCCCGCTTTTTTCAGCCGATTGGATCAAGTTTCTCATCCGGAGATCGCCGTAAATACCGGCAAGAAGACCCCGTTCGCCCGAATCAGGGCTTTTTGCCCTGGAAATCTTCCGGCAATTCCTTGGGCCAGGGATAGAGGCTCCAGGGGCTCCCCGCGTCATTCAGAAGCCAGACAACTTTCTTTTCGATAATGGCGCGCCCAAGGGCGTTGTTCGTTCCATCTTCTTTTTCTCCCCGCGTATAGCTCTCGGCGTAGTCCTGCCAGGAATCGAAAAGGGGAAATCCCAGCCTGACGATATCGCCCAGCCAGGTGTATGCCGTCGGTTTCGTTATATAACCCAGTGCCACGCTGACGGTCGTCATATAGGACAAACGGGCCATCCAGAGCGCCAGCGGCGGCTTGCACGGCGAGAGATCCTTTCCTTCCAGCAAGGGTTTGAAAATGCTTTTCAGCGCGCCGAGTTTGACTGGCCACTCTTCCTCGGACGCCAAGGAAAGCTCCTGAAGCGAAACCGCCACGTCTTCCGGAAGTTTCTCCAGGTTCAGAACGAGCATCGCGATATACGTGTATACGGCGCCTTCGGCCTCGGAAAAATTTTCGCGCAGAGTAGAGCGACCGTCCACATCGAAATCACGTTTGAGGTAGCCGGCCATTTCCTCGGACTTATCGTCGGGAATTTCCATACTAAAGGAATAATAGGGCTTTCTGTCGTCCTTTTTTGCACGCGAGGCGTCATCGACAAAAATTTCCCGCAACGGGGAGCCAAGCAAAACAGAAAAAATCTCTTCGGGCGGCAGCGACTCGAATTTCTCATTCAAGCGCATGGCTAAAGAGGATTTAGCCATGCCCTCCATCGCCGCTTCCTGCGCAAGTTCTTCCTTGGCTTCAGCAATGCCTTCCGCCCATGCTTCCTTAAGTTCCCTGAGAAACCCGAACACCACCGTCATTCCTCCTTCCGAAATCCCGCTTTTGAGCCACGCGTTTTTGGAAGCGACTCCAGAAAACATGCGGAATCGATACATTCTACACGAATCTCGCCGCGCCGGACGCTCGCTCGATTTCCTCTGTGCGAATTCCGCCCCAAAAGCGCGGGATTCAAAGGAAAAGCGCTTCGGAGGTC
>JAIRZC010000255.1 GCA_031267455.1 Accumulibacter sp.
CCGGGCGCGCGCAGGAGTCCTCGGTCGCCGACCTGTCCGCCGGACTCGGCGTAAAACGGCGTCTGGTCGAGGACAACGGTTCCGGAATCGCCTTCGAGCAATTCGTCGACCGGCGAACCTTCCCGGTAGAGCGCGAGCGCGCATCCCTGGAATTCGAGCGATTCGTAGCCTTGAAAAACCGTTTCGGGGCCCGCGTATTCGAGCGACGCGGCCATCCTGAATTTTCCGGCGGCGCGCGCCCGCTCCTTTTGGCGCTTCATCGCCGCGTCGAAAGCGGCTTCGTCGACGGAAACGCCGCGCTCACGGCAAACGTCGGCCGTCAGGTCGAGCGGAAAACCGAAAGTATCGTGCAGTCTGAACGCCGTCTCGCCGTCGAGAGTCTCTCCCGCTTTCAGCGAGACGATTTCACTGTCCAGAATCGCCATTCCGTTGCCGATCGTCGTGAAAAACCGCGCCTCTTCCTGCGCCAGGGTAGCGGCGATTCGCGCATGGTTCGAGACGAGTTCGGGATACGCTTCTCCCATCTGGGCAACGAGGTCGGGAACGAGACGATGGAAAAACGGCGCGCGCGCGCCGAGTTTGTATCCATGGCGTATCGCGCGGCGGACGATGCGGCGCAGGACATAGCCGCGCCCCTCGTTCCCGGGAATGACGCCGTCGGCGATCAGGAAGGAACACGCGCGCACGTGGTCGGCGAGCACCCGAAGCGACGGGCTTTTCATGTCGGCGCCGTTCGTCTCGCGCGCCGCGGCTTTCACGAGATGGGCGAGAAGGTCGATGTCGTAATTGCTATCGACATGCTGCAGGACGGCGGATATCCGCTCGAGTCCCATTCCTGTATCGACGGACGGGCGCGGCAACACTTGCATGAGGCCGTTTTCGTCGCGGTTGAACTGCATGAACACATTGTTCCATATCTCGACATAGCGATCGCCGTCCTCGTCGGGCGATCCCGGCGGACCACCGGGGATGCCTTCGCCGTGGTCGTAGAAGATTTCGGAGCAGGGGCCGCAAGGTCCCGTATCGCCCATCATCCAGAAATTGTCGGAAGCATAGCGCGCGCCCTTGTTGTCCCCGATGCGGACGATGCGTTCTTCCGGAAGGCCGATCGCGTCGCGCCAGATCGAATACGCTTCGTCGTCCTCGGCATAGACGGTCGCCCAGAGCCGCTCGGGCGGAAGCAAAAAAACGCCGGTCAGGAGCTCCCACGCGTAACGCAGCGCCTCGCGCTTGAAATAGTCCCCGAACGAAAAATTGCCGAGCATTTCGAAAAAAGTATGATGACGCGCCGTATAGCCGACATTTTCGAGGTCATTGTGTTTTCCGCCCGCCCGGACACATTTTTGCGCCGTCGTCGCGCGCCTGTAGGGACGCGTGTCGAAACCGAGGAAAACATCCTTGAACTGGTTCATCCCCGCGTTGGTGAAAAGCAGGGTGGGGTCCTCATACGGCACCAGCGAACTCGACGAAACGATCTGATGCCCCTTCGATTCAAAAAAACGGAGGAATTTCTCGCGGATTTCAGCGCTTTTCATCGGAAACATCCCCGGCAGGGCGGTTGAAGAGCGGAGATTCTAGCACCGAACCGGAAAACACCGAACAGGGGCCGGAATCCCCGGCGCGAATCGCCAAACCGCCGGATTCCGAAGCTCCTTTCGTTTCGGATGCGTAGAATCCCGATTTTATTTTGCTCGACATGCCGCCAGCAAGTATAATTCCACGCTCTGATTTTAGACCCTCGTCCTCGTCACCATTCTCAACATCTCAAGGAAACAGCCATGAACAAAAAACTGTGTTTGGCCCTGCTTGCCTGCGCAGGTATCGCTTTATCGGGTTGCGGCGATTCGAATCCCACTCCCCCCGCGGGTAAAAACACCGCCGCCGAAAAGAAATCCGGCAGCGGTTCCGCCGAAGCCGACTGGCACGAAAAAGCCAGGCGCTATATCAAGATCAACAATGGAATCATGAGACTCGTCAATCCCAAGTACAGGGAAAACAACTCGGCCGAAAGCGCGAAGAAAGGAAATTTCAAGGAAATCCGCACCGATTCGTACCTTATCGGAGATTCTTTTGTCAGGGACCTCAAAGAGGCCATCGCCCATCCCGGCAAGTTCCCCGCAGGCGTCGACGAATCCGGTAAAAAACTGCTGAGCGCCGCGGAAAAACTGTTTCCGACATGGACCCAGCTCGAGGCGTACAACAAAGCCAAAAAATACGAGGACGACAAGGGGGAAAAAGGCAAGGAGCTTCTCGCCACCTACCAGAAAGACATCGATGCCCTGTATCAGGCGGTGGATGAATTCGACAAGCAGGTCGACATCCTTGCCAAGGAAGCGCACGAAAAATCCCTGGTGGAATACAAGAAAAAAGGCCTGTTGCTCGAAATGCACACCTCCCTCGCAATGGGCGCCGCCGAAAAGATCATCGATACCTTCGACAGCACGGACGATTTCAAGAATCAGGCCAAGATCGACGAGGCCAACGCGCAGCTCGCCATCATGGAAACCAATGTCGAAGCCATGAAGACCGAGTACGCCAAACGCAAGGAAAAAAACCCGAAGTCGCTACCCATGATGGATCGTTACAGCTCGCTTCAGGAAAGGCTTGTCGCGTTCGCGGGCTATTACCGAGAAGCGCGCAAGCAACCCAGCCGCTTCAACAAGGCCGTCGATGAATACAACAGGGCGGTCAGCGAACGGAACAGGATGTAAACCCCGCATCCGGAGCGAACGCGCAAAGCGTTCGCTCCACGCCTTTCGCTCAAGGGCCGGAACGGCGCGGATAAAGTGTTTTTACAGAAAGCCGCCGCGCCGCGCCAACGCATTTTCCGGCGATTCCAAAGCGAGATATCACTTTTTCACTGCTTTTCTCGCCGAACGCGGCGTCTTGGCGTACAACACGGCATTACCCCGCTCGACCGCTGTTTCCAAGGCTTCCTTTGCCGGTTTCACGTTCGCCCAAACGTCTTCGAGCTCTTTGTCTACAATCAGGCGCACCGACTCGATCTGCGACGCGCGGACACGCGGCGCCGGTCCCCTGCCGATTAACTGTCTCTCGGCAATCCGCAGCGCGGCCAAATCCTCCTTGAGCAGCCGGCTCGACGCCGCCGCGCGGGCAACCGGAGTCATTGGAAGGAAGCCTCCCTCGACCGTCATGCCGATCTGGACTTCCGGCGCGAGGATATAACGCAGAAATTGCCCGAGAGCGCGTCTTTCCGCGGGTTTCAGGTTTTTGGCGATCCAGAGCGACGCCCCATCGGAAAGCGTATTTTTCGGCGCGCCGTAAACATCGTCGTGATAGGGTAGCGTCGAGATTCCCACCTCGAACGCCCTGCCGTTGCGAAGCCAGGAATAAATTGAAGAGGCGCTCGTCAGCATCGCGCATTCGCCGATCGCAAAGCGCCGGTCCGCCTCTTCGGCGGCGCCGAAGGGGTGAAAGTAGCCGGCCTTGCGCCAGTTCGTCATCATCGCGATGTGTTTGATCTGAACCAGGCCGTCAAACGCCAGCCTCCCGCGTGGATCGGTCAGCCGCGCGCCGTTCCAGACGCTCATGTTGTCGATCATGACCCAGACCGGCCAGGAGGTGGTAAAGGGGCAAGGCGCGCCCGATTGGTAGAGCTTTCCAGAAACTTCCTGAACCTGGCGCCAGGTTTTCGGCGGGGACTCCGGATCGAGTCCGGCCTTCCTGAAAGCCGTTTTGTTGAAATACAAAACCGGCGTCGAATAGGCCAGGGGCAAAGCCAGAAGCTGCCCTCGCGCGTTGACAAGCCCGTCTTTGATATCCGGAGAGAGGCTCCGTACGTTAAAAGCCACCCTCGCCTCCCTCAGGAAGTCGTCGACCGGCCTGAACTGCGCCCTCCTCATGACGAAACGCGCGTGTTCTTCGCGCGTCGCCAGATTGAGGTGCTTCGGCAAGCGCCCCTCGACTCGCCGAAACACGCGCACTTCCACGTCCTTTTGGCGGGTATTGAACGCGTCGATCAACGGCAAAAGGCGCTCGGCCTGTTCTTCGGAAAGCCCGTGTTCGAGTTCGATGACGACAGGCCCGGCGGGCGCCTTTCCCGCCGCGGGGGATCTTTTCGGCGCGGCAAGACCGGAGGAAGCATACACTGGAAGGAAAAATACCAGGATTCCTACCCATAAAACTCTGAATGAAAACATACGATTTCCCCCAAAATCAATTCAGTTCATAAATCGTCGTCGGCGACCGGGAAGTGAAACGGCTCTCGAAACATCCCGAAAACGGCGATCGACCGCGGATATCCCGAGAAGGCGTGGCTGCGGTTTCCAAAATAATACCAAGAAGTTCGCGGCAAGTGGCGCCAGGTCTTTGGCAAGAGCCGAAAAAAACGCCCTGGAAAATCGGCGAAAAGCGCGATCGCCGGCATCAGAGGGGCGAGACGCTCCGGACACGGAAAAAATTCCGCTCTTTCTCGCCATCCGGGACAAAAATCCATTTGTTGCCGATCGAAACGACTTCTCCCGAAAGGCATTTCGGCTTTTTCAGGAAAATTCCGGAAACTTTCCGGAACAACGCGGCCCGCATTATAATTTCGCTTCCAGATACCAATGATTCCATCTCCCGATCGCTCGCGCGGCACGGGAAAAATCGGTCTCGGACGGCGGCTCACCGGAGGATGAGCGGACGGCTCGTTTCCGCCTGACCGCGTCTCCGCCGACACCTTTGCCGCCGTTTACGAACTGTCGGCCCCCCCCGCCGCGAACGGCGCGAAATGTTCGGAACGAAATGACAAAAGCTAAACCCACCGGAAAGGCTCGCGGAAAAATCCATGTCGGAGAGCGAAAATTCCAAATGCGTTCTGCTCCTCTATAGCAGCCGCTTCGGCCACAGCAAAAAAATCGCCGACGCGGTCGCGAACGAAATCGGAAATGCGGGGCTTGGCGTCGACGTCGAGGAATTGCGTCCCGGCGCCGCGATCGACATCCATCGCTATGCAGGCGCGGGCTTCGTCGTATCGGTCCGCTACGGTTTTTTCGCAACCGCCCTGTACAAACTGCTCGAAACGCACAAGGACTGGCTCGACTCGACGCCGACCCTGTTGATGACCGTGTCGTTGACGGCCCGAAAACCCGGAAAACGCGATCCGGCGAAGCACTCCTACACGCGTCTCCTCCTGAAGAAAACGCAATGGACGCCAACGCGCGTTTCCGTCGTCGCGGGCGCTCTCCAATACCCACGGTACAACGTTTTCGACCGCGTGTGCATCCGGCTCATCATGCTCGTTACGGGCGGAGAAGCGGACGGGAAATCCGAGATCGATTATACCGATTGGGACAGCGTGCGCGAATCGGCGCGGGCCTACGCGAAAGAAGTGTTCGCGAGTCTCCGAAAAAGGAAAATCACGGCGCCGTGAACAACTGTACCCAGTAAATTTCGCCCCCGGCTCCCGTCACGACGCCAACGCCAATTCGCTGGAATTGCGGCATCAGGATGTTGTCGCGCTGCGGCTTTGAATCCATCCAGACTTTCATGATCGCTTCGGGTTGCGTCTGTCTGCTGCTGCGTCCGATGTTTTCTTCCGCGATCCGGTAGGAGATTTCTTCGTCTGTGAGCGCTGTCTGGAATTCTCTGTCGTCCGGGCGCGTATGCGAATATTTCGCCGCGATTTCGGAAGCGCGCTTTTGCGCCGCTTCGCATAAACCCGCGTCGAGCCGAAGCGCTTCGCGGCGATGAGTCGACCGCTCGCGATTGACGAGTTCGGCGATCCGCTTTACGTGCGCGGTCGTCGAAACATCTCCCGCCGCCCAAGCCATCTGCGCGCCGCCGAGCATCCAAACGAAGAACAAAACCACCGTTTTCGCCAGGATATCCTTCGCTTCACCCCTTCGATTTTTCGGTTCGCTCATTTCATTCCTCCTTGCCCGCACTGGAAATCCGTGCATACAGCATACAAAGCGCAAAAAAAAGCGCGGTCGTTTTTTGCAAGACTCTTCACCGCCGGATTGTAAAACAAACACACAAGGAAAAAGCGATACGACACCGTCGATCGAGCGCGCGAGTACATCGATCTCGACCGATATCGACGCGCCGCCGGATTGCCGGACCCTATTTTCCCGATTTCTCTCATTGGCGAAATCAAACCCGCCGCAAGACAGTGACGTACAGACGCCTGCCCGTTCGGAAAGGCGGGGAGATGGCCGAAAATGCTTCCAGTATGCCATAATTCCTTTTCCCGAAAAAAACGAAAAATATATGTGTAAATCGATCGCGGTCATTGCCTTGGGCGCGGCGTTGGGCGCTCTTCTGCGCTGGCAGCTCGTCCAGCGGCTGAATGCGTTTTTTCCGTCTTTGCCGCCGGGAACGCTGATCGCCAATATGATTGGCGCTTATATCGCGGGTTTCTGCGCGGCCTTTCTCTCTTTTGCGCTCGCGCCCGAATGGCGGCTTTTTGCGATTACGGGTTTTTGCGGCGGATTGACGACTTTCTCGACCTTCTCCCTCGAAATCGCCGACAGTCTTCAACGGGGAAAGATCGCTCTCGCGTTCTGCGCCGTCGCGTCGCACGTCGCCGGATCGGTTCTCATGATCTTCGCGGGGATCGACACCGCGCATTTTTTGAAAAACACCTCGTGACCATCGCGATGGCGGCGGCGCGCAGTCGAGAAGGCGCCGGTTTCAACCACGATCATCCGTCGGCGGCAAGGCGTGCGGATACAGGACGCGAATCCGCCGGGATTGCAGGAAATAAGCCGTCCAGAGCGAGGCGACGACCACATCGACGATGAGATCGCCTCCGGCATAGCCGAACAGTCCCCCGGTCTCGATACCAAAAAGGGACCACGACAAAAACATTTCCACCGCGGTAAAACAAGGGTCGGTAAGCCACAATGTCGTAATCGCCAATGTGACGGATTCCCGTCTCCGAACGGCCAGGAGGCAATATCCCGCGATCACTCTTTGCGCGATGACGAGGTAGGAAATCCATTTCATTGCCGCGTCGTAGAACGCCCATCCGCCGCTCCACTCGAGGTCCGGATAGCGCCTGAGCATTTCCAGGTGATCGACCGGCAAAATCACGATTCTGGAAAGCGGGCAGACAAGCGCAAAGAAAACGATGAAGAGCGTCAGGAAAACACCCAAGTCCAGCGGTCGCTGTTTTTTCATATCAGACAAATCGTTTTCTCCGTCATTGATCGCGCCCGAATGGCTCCACAGACGCCGAAGCGTTCTCTCCATCATCACTTCACCGTAGCGCAAGTCCTTGTTTCACACCCGTCCGACAGGCGCCCGTAATGATTGACACTTCATATTCGCCCAAGTTCCATTTATATTTCGAACAGCATTTTTCACATCCGCTCGCGGTCACCGATTCTACATGGGGAAATACCCTGAAAGCCTTCGCTCGCCGCCTTTTTTTGGAACTTCGGTTTCAATCCGGGCCAGGTTCCGCGAAATGACGATGATATGACACCTGCCTCTCGGCTGATCCGGGAAGATGATGCGCTTGCCCGCGGAGATTCCGGCCATATCGGCATTGAGAAACGCAAAGAGGAGAAAAACTCCTCGCGCCGGGCAACGAAAGAGTACCGCATCAACCGCCGTCACAAGAACGTCCGGCGAAGGCCCCCTGGACATGTCGAGTGGAAAATTGAACGTCTGTACGGAGCAAGATGGAACCTCCCCTACTGATCGTAAAACGCCATTCGGGTTTTTCAAGGACGGTCTGTCGAGGCTTGGCAAAAATGCTCACCGGTTGAGCACCTTGTGGCCAGTACAAACCTGTTGATGCGCGCGCGGGCCGGCAGGCCATTACGGCCTGCTTGAGGGCAGGCGCGTTCTTTTTCCAGGGAAAGAGGCAAAAAAATACTGGAGTATTAGCCGTAAAAACGCCCATCTCCCCCTTTGCCCCATCCGCCAATTCAATGACACCGGACAAGGCGAACTGATCAGGGCATCCTCAAGCCGGAATCTGTTTCGTTTCTAAACTCCTGAATTCGTTGATATCTGAAGGACATACCCAGCCTTGCCCATACGCTGGCTCCCGCGCGCAAAGGGCTCTGGCGTGAAGCCTGGATTTCAGAGAGTGGAGACTATCCGTCCCGGGATGAGCGAAGCGAACCCCAACCAGCGCGGGCTTTAGCCGTTGATGTTTTTTACTTGTGCCGGGACAACTTCCTTTCCCTGTCCATTGAGCACAGCGTCAATGTACGCGCTCCAAGAATCCGCTTGCCGTTCATTTAACGCCGGGATAGGAATGATGGGACGTTGCGGGTCGGATATGGATATTTTTAATACATAGTCAGTCTTCTTTTGCCTGTGTTCAAAATTGCCTATGCCTGTGTCCTGGATTGAATCACTTTGCCTGAAAGTGATTTGCCAGCTTAGAATTTCCGAAAAATCGCGAATTACATAATCACCGGAAGCATCAAAATGAACAAACTTCCGGTTGCTGGTGTCGAATGCCAAACCTCCATTCATCGTTAGCAGCGCATTTTTAATATCAGGATTCAACTTCTCGTGTTGGTTGATTTTTTTAAGAATTCCTTCAATGACTTCTCGATTTCCCTTTTCTGTCCTGATCGCGGAGAGGGCCGATAAAATGCAAACAACCAGAGCAAAACCACCTATCTGAAGAGCTTCAGCGGAGGCTGCTGAAAAACACCAGGAAATGAACATCAGAAGTGACAGAGCGCCGGAAAGTACAAGGACAGTGGGAGTAATTGCCATCTTAAAGGCCGCCATGCGTCCGGTCTTTTGTTTCCCCAATAAACACAGGACATAGCAAACACCGACCAAACCAGAAAGCAAACCAGAAAGCTTTTGAGTATAAATTCCAACATATATAAAAATCGCGGAAAAACATAAAACCACTGCGCCGCAAAGTAATTCAAAGATTCTTGCCATTTTAATAAACATCAGATCGCCTTTTCTGGATTCAAAGGGTTAAAATGGGTCGTAGTCATTGGGTTTTTTCTGTCCGGCGACGCAAAACCGCCATCAGATCGTCAACGCCGGCGAACTTCTCGCCCTTGTCCGCCCTGCATATCCGCGATTGGATATTCTTCTCAAAAATCGAAATCATCCGGGCTCGGCCCAAAACGATGATCCTGGTTCCGCGCGCCGATGGCTTTCATGTCTTCTTCGTCGAGTTCGAAATCGTAAAGCCGGGCGTTTTCGGCGATACGTTCGCGATGGATCGATTTGGGCAGGACGACGACACCGCGCTGGATGTTCCAGCGCAAAGCGATCTGAAGCGGCGTTTTCCCGTACTTTCCGGCGATTCTCAGCAGTTCGGGGTCCGTGGAAAGCGGCGCGCCCAGCCCGCCCAGCGGGCTCCATGCCTCGCAAACGATGCCTTCCCTGGCGCAGCGCGCGATGAGCGGCGCTTGCGAGAGCCAGGGATGACATTCGATCTGGTTGGTCGCCGGTGGAATCGCGGCAGATTCGAGCAATTCGTCGAGGTGGCGCTCGTGGAAATTTGAAACGCCGATGGCCTTCGCGCGCCCCGATTCGTAAATCTCTTCGAGGATCTTCCAAGATTCGACGAAAACACCTTCGACAGGCCAGTGGATCAGATAAAGATCGACGTAATCCGTTTGCAGGCGTTCGAGACTTTCTTCAAAAGCCTGCCGCTGACGCCTTGAGCGCATATCGTCGTTCCAGAGCTTGGTCGTGACGAAAATCTCCTCCCTCGGAACCCCGGAATCCCGGAGGCCCTTGCCGACGCCTTCTTCGTTCCGATAGATCGCCGCCGTGTCGATGTGGCGGCAACCCGCCTCGATCGCCCAGCAGACTGCTTTCGCGGCTTCCACCTCGCTCGCTCGCCATACGCCGAGCGCCAGAAGGGGGATCGAAAGACCGTTGTTCAGCCGTGTCATCGAACGCGAATCCATGGATATCTCCTTATCGATGGAATGATTGTAACGCTCTTTGTCCTCGGTGAAGAGCGAATTCAAAACCGCTCCACGATGCTTCGGATTTCTTGCACCCCTTGTTGGCCAGCCCCACTTGCTGATACGCGCGCGTCGGCAGGCCATTACGGCCTGCCCGAGGACAGGCGCGTTCTTTTTTCAGGAAAAGGAAGAAAAAAAACAGGAATATTAGCCGTCAGAACGCCAATTTCTCCCTTTTAGTACCATCCGAAGCAAAGCAACGCCAGATCATCGAATTGATCAGGCCGTCTTTGGAAGCCGCCGTACGCCGGAAAAACTCCACGGACGCATCCCTTCGCGGTTTCTCGATTCAAAAATGAAATAGAATCCTACTTTCCCGTCCGGGTCATTCCGCTCATGAAGTGTGAAAATCCTTCGCGGCGAGCAACGTCGGAGCATGGAGTCGCAGTGTGAATCTCAAAAGCCTGATACACCTTCCTTCGAAGGGTCGGAAGATCCTTCCAGGCCGTTTTGTTCCAGAGAATCCCATCATTCCTTTCATCGAGGGCGATGGGATCGGCGTGGATATCACGCCGGTCATGATCGGCGTCGTCGACGCGGCTGTCGAAAAAGCCTATGGCGGCAAGCGGAAAATCCACTGGATGGAAGTCTACGCTGGAGAAAAAGCCGTCCGGCTGTACGGCCCCGGCGTCTGGCTCCCGGCCGAGACCCTCGACGCGCTCAGGGAATATTCCGTCTCCATCAAGGGGCCGATGACGACGCCGGTCGGCGGCGGAATCCGCTCGCTGAATGTCGCGTTGCGCCAGGAGCTCGACCTTTACCAATGTGTCCGCCCTGTCCGCTATTTCAGTGGCGTCCCGTCGCCACTCAAGCATCCGGAACGTTGCGACATGGTGATTTTCCGTGAAAACACCGAAGACATTTACGCCGGAATCGAGTGGGCGAACGGAACGGAAGAAGCGAAAAGGCTCATTCGTTTCCTTCGCGACGAGATGGGCGTCCGAAATATCCGTTTCCCGGAGACCTCCGGCGTCGGCGTCAAGCCGATTTCGGTCGAAGGCAGCGAGCGTCTCGCGCGCGCCGCGATCGAGTACGCAATTGCAAACGCGCGATCGTCGGTCACGATCGTGCACAAAGGCAACATCATGAAATTCACCGAGGGCAATTTCCGCGACGCGGCCTACGCTCTCGCGCGGCGCGAATTCGAGGCAAAACCGGCGAACGGAGGCGTCTGGCTCGAACTTCCCGGCGGCATCGTGATCAAGGACGTCATCGCCGACGCCTTCCTCCAGCAGATACTGCTGCGCCCGGAGGAG
>JAIRZC010000258.1 GCA_031267455.1 Accumulibacter sp.
GGCCTTTGGGAGCTTTCGCGCTTACGGTGTTTTCTCCAACCCTCGGGGTAACGCCCAAGGCGGTACGCAAGGCTGGCCTTGACATGCGCGGAGATGGCGAGGTATGGCTGGCGTGAGGGAAATACCGGATTTCGCCTGCGCCAATTAACGACGGGGATGGGATTCCGGCAAGGCGGGACACTCCCGCGTCTGGCCTTGCGGAAGACGGCGTTCCCGCCCCGGAAGGTTTTCCCGATTTCGGGAGAAGCGTTCAGGCGGGAACGGGAAGCGCTTTCACCTGCGCGGAAAGACGGCTTTTGTGACGCGAGGCCTTGTTTTTGTGGACGATCTTTTTGTCGGCGATGCGGTCGATGACCGCGACGGATTCTTCGAAAATACGCCGCGCCGCGGCCTTGTCGCCCGCGAGGATCGCTTTTTGCACCCGTTTTATCGCCGTACGGAAAGTCGAGCGCAGGCTGATGTTGTGGGCGCGTTGCTTGACGGCCTGACGGGCGCGTTTGCGTGCTTGTGCACTGTTTGCCATGAATTCTTGTCCTCGATGATGCGTTGATTCAAAACTGACAATTCTATAAAAAATTGGCCGGGCGTTCAAGCGCCCATCCATCCCCTCCGGATGAGCGCGCGTCTGAGGCTTTCGGAAAAAAACCGTTCGATGTATGTGTGGCCGGCGCGCGGTGTTTACGGTTGTTCCGGTTTCGTTTTTTTGCGCACCAGCTTTTCCTTGATGCGCGCGGACTTCCCGGAACGCTGGCGCAGGTAGTAGAGCTTTGCGCGGCGGACGTCGCCGCGGCGTTTGACCTCGATGGCCGAGACGAGTGGCGAGTAGGTCTGGAAGGTCCGTTCGACGCCTTCGCCCGACGATATCTTTCGGACAATGAAACTGGAGTTGAGGCCGCGATTGCGTTTGGCGATGACGACGCCTTCGTAGGCCTGGAGACGTTCGCGCGCTCCTTCCTTGACCTTGACTTGGACCACGACGGTGTCGCCGGGCGAAAATTCGGGAATCGTTTTGCCCAAGCGGGCGATTTCTTCTTGTTCAAGCTGCTCTATCAGATTCATTGTTTACTCCTTTGTTATCCTGACCGCATTGCTCCCGGTACTCCGCCAGGAGTTGCGTTTCCTCGGCGGTCATCGGCCTTCCCTCAAGCAGGTCGGGCCGCCGCCGCCATGTCCGCCCGAGCGCTTGTTCAAGGCGCCAGCGGCGAATCGCTTCGTGGTGGCCGGACAATAAAACGTCCGGCGCCTTCAGGCCATCGTATTCTTCCGGCCGCGTGTAGTGCGGGCAATCCAGGAGGTCCGCGACAAACGAATCCCGGATTGCCGATTCGGCGTCGTTCAATGCCCCTGGCAACTGCCTGACAACGGCGTCCAGCAAGGCCATTGCCGGGATTTCGCCGCCCGAGAGCACGAAATCCCCGATCGAAACCTCTTCATCGACTTCGCGCTCGATCAGGCGCTCGTCGATTCCTTCGTAGCGACCGCACAGAAGGATCAGTCCATGTGTTTCGCGCCGCCGGACGAAGTCCATTACGCGCCTGTGCGTTAGGCCATCGCCCTGCGGCGAAAGACAGACGACCCGGCTGCGCGATTTCCCCGCGTGGCGTTGCCGCCGCCTCGCGGCGTCGATCGCCGCTTTCAGCGGTTCCGGAATCATCACCATTCCAGGACCGCCGCCGTAGGGCCTGTCGTCGACGGTACGATGGACGTCGCGCGCAAAATCACGAGGATTCCAGAGATTCAGGCTCCAGTATCCCTTTTCGAGCGCGCGCCGCGTGATTCCGGAACGCGTCAGCGCGTCGAACATTTCGGGAAACAGTGTCACCGCGTCGGCAACGAAAGCCATTTCCGAAACGATCGCATTCACCAGTCGGCCTCCCAATCGACGCGGATTTTCCGCCGTATACGGTCGACGTCAAGCACAACCGAGGCGACAAAGGGCAAAAGCCGCTCTCGATCCTCGTTGCCGGAAACGCGCAGAACATCGTTTGCCGGTGTTTCTATCAAGCCCAAAACGCGCCCAAGCGGCTGTCCTTTCAGGTTTTCGACGTCCAGGTCGATCAGGTCGGCCCAGTAAAATTCATTTTTCCCAGGCGCCGGAAGCTCGTCACGCGGAATTCCGGCGAGCATTCCGCGCAGGTTTTCGACCGCGCCCCGGTCGGTCAGGCCTTCGAATTCAGCGATCAGGAGCCGGTTCCGCGCGACGCAACGCAACACGCGAAAATCGAGCCACCCGCTGTCTTTCCTTGCGCCTTCCCCATGCCCCAAGCGCCACTCCGGCAATCGCGCCCAAACTTCGAGGTCATCGACGAAGGGGTACAGCTTTATCGCTCCGCGCAGGCCGTAGGCGCCGATGACCTTGCCAAAGACGATGATTTCGTCCGTAGAGGGCGCTTCGGGGCGCCGAACGCCGCCCGCGGACGGCAAATCCTCTGGAAGAAACTCTCTCCGGCGACTCATTCGATTTTCAAACCGCCCGGGCCGGTTGGTTGTGTCACGTCCGACAGGCTCGATCGTCCCGCAACGCCTTTTCTCGGCGCGGCTTCGATGAGCGAAATCAGGCGGTTGGCGAAGCCGCGCCCGACGCCTTGGCGCCGGATTGCCGGACGAGCCTCGACACGGTTTCCGAGAGCTGCGCGCCTTTTTGCAGCCAATGGTTCAGACGATCCGCGGCA
>JAIRZC010000119.1 GCA_031267455.1 Accumulibacter sp.
CGATCCGTGAAGAGGTCGAAAAAATGCTCTGGGCAATCCGCTGGGGCAGCGATACCGTGATGGACCTTTCGACCGGAAAGAATATCCACGAAACGCGCGAATGGATCCTTCGCAACAGCCCGGCGCCGATTGGCACGGTGCCGATCTACCAGGCGCTTGAAAAGGTCAACGGCAAGGCCGAGGAACTGACGTGGGAGATTTTCCGCGATACCCTGCTCGAACAGGCCGAGCAGGGCGTCGATTATTTCACGTTGCACGCCGGCGTCCTTCTGCGTCATGTCCCGCTGGCATCGCGCCGGATGACGGGGATCGTTTCGCGCGGCGGATCGATCATGGCGCGCTGGTGCCTTGCGCACCACAAGGAAAATTTTCTTTATACACATTTTGAGGAGATCTGCGGGATCATGAGCGCCTACGATGTGGCGTTCAGCCTGGGCGATGGCTTGCGTCCCGGATCGATCCATGATGCGAACGACGAAGCGCAGTTCGCCGAGTTGGAAACGCTGGGCGAACTCACCGGCATCGCATGGAAACACGATTGCCAGACTTTCGTCGAAGGGCCGGGGCACGTTCCGATGCACCTGATCGAAGAAAACATGCGTTTACAACTCAAATACTGCAAGGAAGCGCCTTTTTATACGCTCGGCCCGCTGACGACGGATATTGCGCCGGGTTACGATCACATCACCAGCGCCATCGGTGCGGCGATGATCGGCTGGCGCGGCGCGGCGATGCTTTGCTATGTGACGCCGAAAGAGCATCTCGGCCTGCCGGATAAAAACGACGTCAGGGAAGGAATCCTTACGTACAAACTCGCCGCGCACGCCGCCGACCTTGCGAAAGGGCACCCCGGCGCGCAAATCCGCGACAATGCGCTTTCAAAGGCGCGTTTCGAATTTCGCTGGGAAGACCAGTTCTCCCTGGGAATCGACCCGGAGAAGGCAAAATCCTTCCACGACGAGACACTGCCGGGCGAATCGGCGCGGCGCGTCCATTTTTGCTCGATGTGCGGCCCGCATTTCTGCTCGATGAAAATTTCCCAGGAAGTGCGTGACCTTGCCGCCGCAAAGGGGATCGACGAAGGCAGAGCGCAGGAAATGGGACTTTCGGACAAGGCAAGGGAATTCAGGGACGCCGGCGCCGATATCTATAAAAATACATGAGACTCGGCGCAGTCCACGATCTGTTTTTCGCGTCACCAGCGATTCATGGGCAAAAACGGATGAACGATCAGAGAGAATAATCGTAGTCGATGCCCAAGGGCGCGTGATCGCTGAAGCGCGCGCCTTTATAAACCTCGGCGCATACCGCCGTTTCCGCGACGCCGGTTGTCGCCAGTTGGTAGTCCAAGCGCCATCCAACATTTTTGGCCCATGCCTGTCCTCGATTGGACCACCATGTATAGCCCGCGCCGGTCACATCCGGATACAGGCGCCGGTAGACGTCGCGCCAGATTCCCTCGCTCAGGAGACGATCCACCCATGCTCTTTCTACGGGCAGGAAACCGGAATTCTTCTGGTTGCTCTTCCAGTTTTTGAGGTCGATTTCCCGATGCGCGATATTCCAATCGCCACAGACGACAATCTCGCGTCCACTTTTTTCCAGCGCGCCGAGATAGGAGGGAAAGATTTTCATGAAACGGAATTTGGCTTCCTGACGCTCAGGCGAACTCGACCCCGACGGCAGGTAGAGCGAAACGACCGAAAGCCCTCCGAAATCGACTCGAAGACAACGCCCCTCCGCATCGAACTCGACATTTCCGAAACCTTCGACCACGGCATCGGGTTTACGCTTGCACCAGAGGGCAACGCCGCTGTAGCCCTTTCTTTTTGCCGGATGATAAAACGCGTTGAAACCCGGCGGCGCGCGCATCTCCTCCGAGAGGTCGGTGTATTGCGCTTTCAGTTCCTGCAGGCAGAGGATATCTACTTCCTGAACAAGAAGCCACTCGAAAAAGCCCTTTTTCCACGCCGAACGAATTCCATTCAGGTTGAAATTAACGATTCGTAGTATGATAGCCTCGTTTCAAGGATACTTTAGCTGTGCCACGCTATGGATTTTCATCTGGAATTCATCGAATTCATCCTCTCGAACGAGGTGCTCAGGTTTGGCGAATTCAAGCTCAAATCCGGACGCTTGTCGCCCTATTTTTTCAATGCCGGCCTGTTCAATGACGGTTACAGGCTTGACCGCCTGTCGCAATTCTACGCCAGGGCTGTTCTGGACAGTACAATTTCGGCGGATGTCCTGTTCGGGCCAGCATATAAGGGCATTCCGCTCGTCGCCGGGTGCGCGATGGCGCTCGCGCGTTCCGGAAAAAATCTTCCGTACGCTTTCAATCGCAAGGAGGCCAAGGATCATGGTGAAGGCGGGATGCTTATCGGCGCGCCGCTTTCCGGGAATGTGCTGATCATAGACGATGTGATTTCCGCCGGAACGTCGGCGCGCGAATCCGTCGACCTGATCCGCGCGGCGGGAGCGACGCCCTGCGGCATGATCATCGCACTCGACCGTATGGAGCGCGGAACAGGTAAACTTTCCGCTGTGCAGGAGGTACGACGCGATTTCGGGATTCCCGTCGTGGCAATCGCTACCTTGGACGACTTGATGGCGTATTTGCACAAGCAGCCCGATTTTGAAACCCATGAGGCGCGAATCTCCCATTACCGCCAGGAGTATGGCATTGAAAATCTTCGTTGAATCCATCCTTTTCGCCGCTTTTGCGTGCTTGTGGCACGATCCCGCTACGGCTGCGGGAAAATTCTTTTGTTGCAACGACGCCACCGGCAAACAAACCTGCGGCGATATCCTGCCCCAGGCGTGCTATGGCCGGGCCTACCGCGAGGTCGGCGAGAACGGTATGATCGTCCGCCACATCGAAGCGCCGTTGACGCCCGAGCAGCGCGCCCAGCTCGCTGCCGAAGAAGCGCAGCATCGCGCGCTGGAAGAACAGCGCAAGGAGCAGCAACGCAAGGACGACGCGCTGCTCGCGACCTACAGCGCCGAAAACGACATCGAACTGATGCGTGAGGCTTCGTTGGCCGACGCCAGGAAGGCAATCAGCAACGCCGAGGGAAGGATTTCGGAATTTCGCGCGCGCCGCAGGAAATTCGAGGCCGAAGCCGCGGCTTACCAGGGAAAAGGAAATCCACCGCCCGAGATTCAAAAAGGTCTCGACGATGCCGACCAGGAAATCCAGCTTCAGGAAGAGGTTATCGCGGCCCGGAAAAACGAAGTAGCCATCATCCGGGAAAAATACGACCGCGACCTTCAGCGCTATAGGGACATCAAACGTCAGCAGGAACAAAGCTCGGCAAGACCTTCCTCAGCGCCAACATCCACCGCTCCCGCGCCGGCGGGAGCCGTTCGCTGAGAGATGCCGCGCGCGCCCAGCGGCGCCTCCGATGCATGATTGATCACCGGTGCAGTCATCAAAATATGAAACTACGAAAGGTCCGCAAGTCTTTTTCGCAGAAATTCGCTGACCTGTTTCGGGTTGGCTTTGCCCTTGGCCTCCCTCATCGCTTGACCTACGAGAGCGTTAAAGGCTTTTTCTTTCCCCAACTTGAATTCGGTCACCATCGCCGCGTTGGTCCGTAGTACCCCATCGACGAGCGTTTCGATCGTGCCGGCGTCGGTAATCTGCCTCAACCCGCGTTTTTCGATGATTTCGTCCGCTGAGTTTCCTTCGCCACTCCAGATTGCTTCAAAGACCTTCTTGGCCATGTTGTTGGAAATCGTTCCATCAACGATGCGCGCGATGAGACCGCCAAGTTGTTCCGCGCCGACGGGCGCTCTTGTGATCGGCAGATACTCCCGATTCAGGCGCGCGGCAAGGTCGACCATGACCCAGTTGGCGCAAGACTTGGTCGCGTTTTTTCCCGCGGCGGCGACGCAGCGCTCGAAATAGTCGGCCACATCCAGCGCGGCGGTAAGCGCCGTCGCGTCGTAGTCGGAAAGGCCGTAATCTTTCATGAAGCGCCGTTTCCTGACCTTGGGCAATTCCGGCATGCGTGCTCGCAGACCACCGATCCACTCTGAGCGGATAATCAGCGGAAGAAGGTCGGGATCAGGGAAATAGCGATAGTCATGCGCGTCCTCTTTGCTGCGCATCGCGCGCGTTTCTCCGGTATCCGAGTCGAAAAGCACCGTCGCCTGTTCGACGCGCCCACCGCCCTCGATTGTCTCGATCTGCCATTGGACTTCATAGTCGATGGCCTGTTGCATGAAACGGAAGGAATTGAGGTTTTTGATCTCGCGACGCGTTCCGAGCGTTTCCTGCCCGACTGGCCGGACCGAGACATTGGCGTCGCAGCGAAACGAGCCTTCCTGCATATTTCCATCGCAAATTCCAATCCAGCAAACCAGGGCGTGCAGGGTGCGCGCATAAGCAACCGCTTCTGCCGACGATCGCATATCGGGCTCGGTCACAATCTCGAGTAGCGAAGTGCCCGCGCGATTGAGATCGATTCCGGATTTGCCGTTGAAATCTTCGTGGAGCGATTTTCCCGCGTCCTCTTCAAGGTGCGCGCGCGTCAGGCGGATGGTCTTTTCCACAGCGTCTCCGCCTTCGCCGATGGATATCGCCACCTCCCCGCCGACGACGACCGGCAGCTCATACTGGCTGATCTGGTAGCCTTTCGGGAGATCGGGATAAAAATAATTCTTGCGCGCGAAAACCGACCTGGGCGCGATTCGTCCTTCGACCGCCAGACCGAATTTGATCGCGCATTCGACCGCTCCCTCGTTCAATACCGGAAGCACACCCGGAAGGGCAATATCGACGGCGTTCGCTTGCGCGTTTGGTTTCGCGCCAAAGCTCTCCGAGCTTCCCGAGAATATTTTCGACCGCGTCAAAAGACGCGCGTGCGTTTCGATCCCGATGACGATTTCCCACTTTTTCATTACGTTTTGCCTTCCTGAAGATGCTGATTGTACGATTTCCCCGAATTCTTCCCGCCGTCGATGATGGACAGCGCAAGTTCCTCGTAAGCCTCTCCATACGCGCGCAACCGCCCAGGCAAAAGCGCATCTGCTTCCGCCATTGCTGTGCGCTCGATTTCGGGATCGTGTTCCTGAAGCACTGTACGCATGTGCCCGGCCAAACAATCCGTGTCGTCCGGGTCGAAAAAGAGTCCGCGCGGCGGCGCCTGCTCCCTGTGGACGTTCAAATCCGACAGAAGCATCCGCTTGCCGAGGCTTTTGGCTTCTTCTACTGTCGTGCTCCAGCCTTCGAAACGCGAAGGATTGATGAGCGCGAGGCATTTGCGCATGAGCACAGAAAGATGTGAAAAAGGAACGAGACCGAGGAAACGGAAACGCTCGGAAAAGCCGGCCACACGCACACTTTCCACGAATCGATCCGGAAACACTGGGTTCCTGCTGTCCGACATCAGGCCTGTGCTGACAACCAGCGGGTGAAAACCTTGTTTTTCGAGGCACACCAGCGCATCCAGAATCAGGCGATGGTTTTTGTGCGCCCACAACTGGTTCGGCACGTGAAAATAAGGCTCGGAAATGTCGTATTCCCGCAATACGGCTTCGGCGGGCGGCAAAGCGGAATCGGGAGGAATGTCAGCGACAAAACGCAGGATGTGGGCTTTGTGCGCTTCCCGCGGAAACAGGCGGCAAAAATCCGCGTGCGCATCCCGGCTGCTAAGAACGATAGCCTGCGCCGTAGCTGCCGTATGCGCATTGACCAAAGCTTTCGCCTTTCTCTCTTTGGGCGTGAAGAATTCCGGGAGGTGGATATCCTGAAAATCCGATATCCAACACAGCGCGGGCACCCGGCTGTGCAACCCCAACGGCGGACCGTAGGACCAAAGGGAAACATCGCGCTTGGCCAGCGCGGACGCGAACAGGCCGCCGTTTGACG
>JAIRZC010000131.1 GCA_031267455.1 Accumulibacter sp.
GATCGGGCGCGACGATCATCGGCGGTCTGTTTTTCGGGCTATCGCGCAAGGCGGCGACGGAGTTTTCGTTTTTTCTCGCGATTCCGACCTTGTTTGCCGCGACCTTCTATTCACTCTACAAGGAGCGCGCGTTGCTCTCATTTGACGACATCGGACTTTTTACTGTGGGCTTTTTCGCCGCCTTTGCTTCCGCTTTCCTGTGCGTTCGCTGGTTGTTGCGTTTCGTCTCAAGTCATGACTTTATGCCATTTGCCTGGTATCGCATCGCTTTCGGCCTCGTCGTCCTCGTCTCGTGGCATTCCGGTTTCGTCGCTTGGTCCGCATGAAACCAGCGATCGTTTACCTGCACGGGTTCAGTTCCTCGCCCAGTGCGTGGAAAGCGTCGATCCTTGCCGACGCGATGGCTTCGCGCGGGCTGTCCGAACGCGTCTTCCGCCCCACGCTCCCACACGTACCGGTTGATGCGCTCGCGGCGGCGGAAGACGCGCTTCGCGTATGCGAAGAATCAGGGTACTCGCCAACGCTCGTCGGAAGTTCGCTTGGCGGTTTTTACGCGACGGTTCTCGCCGAGGCTCGCGCGATCAAGGCTGTGCTGATCAATCCGGTCGTCACGGCAAAAAAACCGCTGGAGCAGTTCATCGGCGTGCAAAACAACTTGCAGACCGGAGAAGTTTTCGAGCTGACGCGCGAACACATCCGCCAACTCGAGGCGATGGAAGCGACGGTGCTCACACCGGAGCGCTACCTCGTGCTCGTCGAGACGGGTGACGAGGTTCTTGATTACCATGACGCGATCTTTCGCTATGCGGGTGCTCGGCAATACGTCATGGAGGGTGGTAACCACAGTTACACACGCTTCCCCGAAATGCTTCCGACTATCTTCGATTTTTGCGGATTTTCTTGCCAAGATGTACGTTCTGTTTGAAGAAAGCGGTGTATTCAAGGCCGCAAATGTTCTGGCGGACAGCGGAACTTCGCTGCAAATCGAGATGTCGTCCGGGAAACGCGCCAAGATCAAGACGGGCAATATTCTATTGTGCTTCGTCGCGCCGCCGCCGGGCGAATTGTTTGCCGAAGCCGACGCACTCGCCAAGGAGATGCAGATTTCCTTCCTCTGGGAGTGCGCGGACGACGCCGAATTTCATTTCGCCGATTTCGCCGATGCCTATTTTGGTGGTCCCGGAAAAAAAGCGACTCCCACCGAGGCTGCGGCGATCCTCATGGCCCTGCACGCCGCGCCTGTCCATTTTCATCGCAAAGGCAAGGGGCGTTTTCGCCGCGCGCCGGCGGAAATTCTTACCGCTGCGCTCGCCGGCCTCGAAAAGAAGCGCCAACAGGCAATCTCGATCGAGCGAATGAACCGCAAGCTTCAGGAATTTCGTCTGCCGGAAGAATTCGTTCCTAATATCGAGACGCTTCTCTACGCACCAGACGGAAACCGCGCGGAAACCAAAGCGCTCGATGCGGCCTGCGTGGCAACCGGTCTTTCTCCCGTCCATTTGCTCCAGAAATGCGGTGCGATCCCTTCGCCATACGCTTACCACTTTCGACGTTTTCTGCGCGCCTACTTCCCTGAGGGGACGGATTTTCCGGGCATCGATTTTTCCGCGCCGCAAATCGACCTGCCGTACGCGGATGTCCGGGCCTTTTCGATCGATGACGCGAAGACGACTGAAATCGACGACGCGTGCTCCCTTCGTCCGCTACCCGAAGGCGGCTGGCGAATCGGAATCCACATTGCCGCGCCCGCGCTGGGATTCGCTCCGGACTCCGCAATCGACCGCGCGGCGCGACAGCGGCTCTCGACGGTTTATATCCCGGGGAACCGGATTACGATGCTCCCTGAAACGGCCATACGCGAGTTCTCGCTGGCGGAATCCGGTGTGCGCCCGGTGATTTCGCTTTACCTGACGGTTTCGCCGGATTTTGAAGTCATCGCGAGTGAATCGACTATCGAACGCGTCTTGATCGCCGCAAACCTGCGCATCCAGGACATCGAGCCTCTTTTCAACGAAAAGACAATTGCTGAAGGGCTTTCCAATTTCCCGTTCCGGGACGAATTGCTGACGCTCTGGAAGTTCGCGCGCGCGCGCGAAATATCGCGGGGGAAACCTTCTGCGCCACAGGGAACCCGGGATTATAATTTTTTGATCGAAGGCAACCCGGATACGCCGGAGAACTGCCGGATCCGCATTGCGGCGCGCAAGCGCGGAAGCCCGATCGACACGCTCGTTTCCGAACTCATGATCGCCGCCAATGGCACTTGGGGAGCTTTGTTGGCCGAAAGGGAAGTTCCGGCGATTTACCGCGCCCAGGTGAACGGGAAGGTGCGCATAACGACTTCCCCTCTACCGCATGAGGGGCTGGGCGTCAAATGCTACGCTTGGTCGTCGTCGCCGTTACGGCGCTATGTTGACCTCGTCAACCAATGGCAGTTGATCGCTTGCCTGGACGACATCCCACCGCATTTCGCCGCAAGATCGGAAAAACTCTTCGTGGTCATGCGCGACTTCGAATTGACGTATGGCGCATATATCGACTTCCAGCGGCAGATGGAGCGGTATTGGTGCCTGCGCTGGATTGAGCAGGAAAAAATAAAAGCGCTCGAAGCAACGGCCCTGATGCGCGAAAATCTTGTTAGACTTGACAAGTTGCCGATCGTCCTGCGCGTCGAGTCCGTACCCGATTTGAGGCCCGGTGAGCGTGTCCGTCTTGGCATTGAATCCTTGGATCTGTTAACGTTGCAGCTGAATTGCCGTTACCTTGATACCTTCGGCGAAATGGACGAAGGTATCGAGGGTGACATTCCTGAGGAAGCGGAGGAAATGGATTAGCGTGAACGCTCTGAGCCTTTCAAATCCCGCCCACGGCACGATGCGTCAGGGGGATCGTAATCTCCTGTTGGGTCTGGGGGTTTCTTTCGTTTTGCACGTCTTGGTACTCTCGGTGCACTTTCAATTTCCAGAAGTCTCGCGTGTAATCGGCGGGAAAGCACTCGACATCATTCTCGTCAACAGCAAGTCGGCGCGCCGCCCGAGCGATCCGCAGGCATTCGCGCAGAATGACCTCGACGGCGGCGGGAACTCGGACCGCGATGTGCGCGCTTCGACACCACTGCCCTATTCAGAATTTCAGCAGGACGGCAACAGCTTGGAGCAGCGATCCCAACACCGGTCGGAAGCTGCCGAGGCGCGGCGGCAGATCATGCTTTCCGAAGATACTCGAAGCGACCGAAAGACACTGAGCCGGAAGAGCGGCAACGGAAAAAGCGACGGCAGCGAGGCGAATTCCGGGAATCCAAGCGGAATGGAGCTCGCCGATAGCGCGCTCGCGATGGCAAGGCTCCAAGGTGAAATCGCGCGCGAATTCCAAGCCTACAATAGCCGTCCACGCAAACGTTTCGTCGGAGCGAGAACGATCGGTATCGTCGAAGCCCAGTATGTCGAGGACTGGCGGATCAAAGTCGAGCGCGTCGGCACGCTCAACTATCCGTCTGCCGCGAAAGGCAGGCTCTACGGAAACCTGATGCTTACCGTCACTATCGCGAAAGACGGCAACATCGAATCCGTCGAGATCAATCGTTCATCCGGTCATAAAGTGCTCGACGAGGCAGCGCGTCGCATTGTGACGATGGCTGGCCCCTACCCACCCTTTACGCCTGAGATGCTGAAGAAATTCGAAATCCTCGTCATCACCCGGAACTGGAGCTTTACCAGCGGCGATAGACTCGAAACCCGGCGCTAGAAAATGCGTCTAGGATAATTTAATTTCTGGATCGCCCCCGCCCTTGTCGATTCCGATTTTCCGTACTGGCCGCGTAACGCACGGCACATCTTCGCGCCGAGCGCGATTCACA
Source organism: Accumulibacter sp. (assembly GCA_031267455.1). Taxonomy (GTDB): domain Bacteria; phylum Pseudomonadota; class Gammaproteobacteria; order Burkholderiales; family Rhodocyclaceae; genus Propionivibrio. The sequence goes on from JAIRZC010000131.1 coordinate 3,857, forward strand.
AACGGGATAAAACGCTTTTTTCTTATCGTCGCAGGGATATTCCTCCTCCGCGAATCCTGGTTTTTTGGGTGGGTCCTCTGGTGGGAGCGCGTCAATCCGGGCATGACCCGCTTTATGGAGATACGCGCCGCCCAAATCCATGCCGTCGACCCCGGGCGCGCGCTGCAGAAGACTTGGGTCGCCTACGACGGCATTTCGGTTCATTTGAAACGCGCGCTGATCGCTTCGGAAGACAGTCGATTTTCCTATCACAAGGGTTTCGATTGGGGAAGCATCCGCCATGCGGTCGATGCCAACGCGAAGCGCGGAAAAATCGTCGCGGGCGGCTCGACGATCACGCAACAACTCGCGAAAAACCTTTTTCTTTCGCCGGAAAAAACGCCGTTACGCAAAATCCAAGAAGCACTGATTACTTTGATGATCGAATCAACCTGGGAAAAACAGCGCATATTCGAAGTTTACATCAATATCATAGAATGGGGCGATGGTGTTTTCGGCGCCGAAGCCGCCGCGCGCCATTATTTCGGCGTGAGCGCGGCGCACCTTTCGCCGGGTCAGGCGGCCTATCTGGCCGCGATCGTTCCGCGCCCCCGGTTTTACGACCGAAACAGGAACGCGCCGGAACTTCTCCGGAAGAGTTTCGTCCTACTGCATCGGATGCCGCTGGTACGAATTCCCTGAATTTTCGGCAAGCACCGTTGTCAAAACAGGGAATCCATTCAGTCCGAAGGCGTTGACATCCCGCGCGTGCTAGAATCTCGGCCTGCTCGACGCGTGCCCTTTTGAAGGCCTATCCATGAGTGAAGAAAACGACAACCTGCTCAGCGTCAAAAAGCTGATCGACGACCACAGGCTCGTCAAGGGGTTTCTTGATCGGGAAACGCCGTATCAGCTCGACGACATGGAATATAGGCAAAGTCTCGCCGCGCTCCGCGAGTTGCTTGACCGCATCCCTTCCGACGAAATCGCTCGCATCATCGAGGTTTTGCGTCCTGAAGAGCGCCTGCTCGTCTGGAGCGAAGTAAGAGAAGACCGGGGCGAATCCCTGCTCGACATCCTCGATGACGAGGTGCGCCAGAGCCTCGTCTGGGATAGCCATTTTCGCAGCAGGAAGACGGTCGTTAGCGCTTTCGAGCTCCGCAACGGACGGTTGAGCCAGATTTCGATCAATACGCCCGACGATCTGAAAGCGATCAAGCCGATCTGGGTCGACCTCGTCGCGCCGACGCCCGAAATCCGTTCCTGGGTCGGCGAGTTCTTCAACATCGAACTACCGAATCCGAGTACGCTGACCGATCTGGAAGCAAGCGCGCGCTTTTACGTCGAGGATAACGGCGAAATTCACCTTCACTCGGATTTTTTGCTCGATTCGAAAGAGGACTCACGAAATGTGCCGGTTGCGTTGATCCTGCACCGTGACATCCTGTTTACCGTGCGCACCGAAGAACTTCCGGTCTTCCGCCTGCAACGCCTCCGCGCGCGGACACAACCAGGTTACGTAACGGATGGCAAGGACGTCCTGCTTGATCTTTACGCGGCCGA
>JAIRZC010000060.1 GCA_031267455.1 Accumulibacter sp.
CGCGGGCCGAATTCCATGCGTCCCTGAAACCAGGCGACGGGCGAACCTTCGGCGAGAAGACCCGCAACGTATTCGGGCGCGTTGTCGAGTTTTTTCCACCGCGGCATGGCAGGATGGCGCGCGCACGCGGCGATCACGTCCTCGTTGCTGTATTCGGGGCCCAGATAGACATGCTCCATTTTTTCGACTGGAACTCCACGTTTCTGGGAAACGTAAGCCGCCGCTCCGATGGCGGTCCCGGCGTCGCTCGCGGCAGGCTGGACGAAGAGTTCTTTTACATCGGGGCGCGCGATGATCCGCTGGTTCAATTTGACATTCAGCGCGCAACCGCCGGCAAAGGCGATTTTTCCGGTTTCACCGAGTATCTCGCCGAGATAGTAATCGATCATCTCGATCGAAAGTTTTTCGAATAGAGCCTGAATGCTTGCAGCATAATGAACATAGGGTTCGTCCGCGACATCACCCTCGCGCCTCGGGCCAAGCCACTCGACCAGCCGCGGCGAGAAATAATAACCCTTGCCCTTCTCCTTGTAGCGTCTGAGTCCGACGACATTGACGTAATCGGTATTGACGACCAACTCGCCATCCTCAAAACGCGCCAGGCGAGAAAAATCATAGCGGCCAGGATCGCCGTAGGGCGCCATTCCCATGACCTTGAATTCGCCGTCGAGCATTTCAAAGCCCAAATATTCGGTCAGCGCGCCGTAAAGTCCCCCCAGCGATTCGGGATCGTAGAACTCCTTGATTTTATGGATTTTCCCATTCTCGCCCCAACCGAAAAACGTCGTCGCGTATTCGCCTTTCCCGTCGATTCCGACGATCGCCGTCTTTTCCTCGAAGCCCGAACAAAGATAGGCGCTTGCCGCGTGCGCGATATGGTGCTCGACAGGCTCTATCACGGTCGCCCTGGGATCGAACCCCAGTTGTCGCAAGCACCATTCGATGTTCCCGCGGTACCGCCAATAGCGCCGATTGCCCATCATGATCGCGTCGAGCGCGCGGTCAGGAGCATACAGATAGCGCCGCGCGTAATGCCACCGCGCTTTCCCGAAGAGGCTTATCGGAGCGAAAGGGATCGCGACGGCATCGATGTCGATGGGTTTGATTCCGGCTTGATTCAGGCAAAACCTGGCGGCCTCGTAGGGCATCCGGTTTTTCGCGTGCTTGTCGCGCACGAAGCGCTCTTCCTCGGCGGCGGCGACGAGCTTTCCGCCGACATACAGCGCGGCGGAAGGGTCATGGCTGACCGCGCCGGACAATCCAAGGATTTTGAGCGCCATTCTTAAGGCCGCGCTTGGAAAGCGCGCTTCAGGGCAAGCCTGGCCCGCCGGAGCGATTGAAAGGACAACACTGTTTTCAATGTCATTATAATGATTTTCCCGCGTTCATCCGCGGTTTTTCAGCTAAAACTCGTCTCGTTCATCCGCGCTTGCCGGGATGGCCGCGTTCAGTCTTCGAAACACCGGACTGTCCTGAAGCCAGTTACGCAGAAGGCGATCCCGGTCTCGCGCGTAGGCGCTCGAGAATTCCGACGCGCTGTGATGCGCGCGCATCGCGTCGAGGTCGATCAACACCCAAGCCCCGCGGTCCCCTCCTCCCCGCCAGATCAGGTTGTTTCCCTTGAAATCGCCGTGACTGACGCGGTCGCGCCGCAAGGCGGCGAAAAGTTCGCGCAAAGCGGCGATACCGATATCCAGGGACGGCGGTATTCCCGCTTTTTCCTGCTGCGCATCGCGAAAAAACGTCATTATATCCCGACCTTCCAGATATTCGGTAATCAGGTAGGCCGTTCCGCGCAATCCCATCCAACGGCGCTCGATCATGGCCAAGGGTTTTGCCGTTGGGATTCCCAGCGCATCGAGCCGGTTTCCCCCGCGCCAAGAGGTCCATGCGCGGCTGGGGCGCCAGAAACGCCCCAGCCAATGCCAGAAATTTTTGACGTTATAGCGCTTGACGACGAAAAGACGACCGCGATCCTCCACGCGCGCGACCGTCGCCGTCCGCCCCGCCTTGAAAATATGCCCGCGAGCAATAAAGGCATCCGGTTCCGCGAGGATTCGCGCCAGAGCCTCGGCTTCGTCGCGGCGGACGGCGCAAAAACCGAAAGCGCCGAGAAAACCTTTTTTCTCCACGCGAAAAAGGCTGCAATCGCGTCCCGTTTTTTTCATGAGATCGTCGATGCGCCGACGCTTCGCCCGGTCGATCGCCGCGCGAAGCGCGGAGGGGGTAAAGCGCGCGCGGCAGGAAGAATTGACTTCTGCATACGCGTCGAGCCAATCTTGCAGCGCCCCTTCGATCCTCGAGGGGAACTGCGCGAAGAAAACTCCGAGATTCTCAAGCGCTTTTTCGGGAGAAAGCGGCGAACCGGGCGTTTCCGAAGAAACGCTTCCGGCATCGACAAAGAAAAGGCGTCCCTCCTGATGTTTCAATCCACGCCCGTGAACGGGCGAAACCGCATGGAAGAGGTTACGCCTCTCCCATCCGCGATTATCCCCCTGAAGGGGGAGGTTTTCAACCGGAGTTGGTTTTTGATAAAGCAGGTTGTCCGGGTGCAGGTCCTCCTGCCAGAGTCCCTTCGAGTGGAGTTCGGCGACGGCGCAAAAAGCGTCTTTCACGACGCGCAGGGCATCCGTCCTGGCGGCGTCTTCCAGCGCTTTCCATCGTTCGCCCAGGCTGTGCGCGCCTTCGAGATACTCGAAAAGCAAGACGCCGCCCTCTTTCTCCGAAAAAAAATCCGCCCAAAGCGCCGGTGTGCTGAGGTCCTGTTCGCAAAGGAGGCGATTCCCGCGCTTTTCCCGCATGAAATCGCGCTTCGCTTTTTTGCCGACCAGGAGTTTGGCAAGGACTTTTCGTTCGAGGCCACGATCGCTCCAGAGAGCGACGCCGACGTAACGCCTGCCAGGCAAGACGCGCAACAGGCTTTCAAGGTGCAGTTCCGGCGCGCCTACTCCCGGTAAGCGGATGGTCAACGGAAGTTTCGGCCGACGACCCGTTTTCTCGAGATCGGAAAGGGCCATCGGCGTCATTCCCGAGATTCCTTGCGCCCGCGTCTCTTTTGCAAGAGTTCACGCCATCCGCCGGTTTTTGGGTCTTCAACCAGGCAGCCCGAGTAGGCGGAAAGGAGGTTTGTCATACTGTCATCCTCGGGGGGAAGACGGCGGGAAAACTGTTCCCCGCGATTCAGGTTGGACTCATCCAAGGTCGGGAGCCGCAAAGCCCAAAGCGGGGCGAAACACGCCAAACCACTCCGTTCAAGTATTGCCCTGTCTTTATCAAAAACCAACTCCGGTTGAAAAACCAAAAGCTCTTTTAACCCCTCTGCCCGGTCGTGTGCTCCGCGACCCGAAACCGAAAGGTTTGCCAAAGCGTCTGCTCGGTCATGTGCTCCGCGACCCGACCTCGTTATACCGTCGCTCGAAAGGGGTTTACCTCCCCCTTCAGGGGGATAATCGCGCATGGGAGGAGGGTTCCCTCTTCCATGCGGTTTCGCTTGGGTTAGGGCGTGGATTGAAACATCGGAAATAAAATCCTTCATCCAAAAATCAACTCCGGTTTGAAATCCCGCACGCAAGAAGCGGTCAAAGGCCGGGGAGCGACCTTTGCAACCTGGAAGGGGAGAGATACCTCTTCCAGCTTCGTTTTGAGCGACAGGCATGAATACTTGTCGCCAATTTTTTGCTCGTGAAAAGAACTTCTGTGAAATCCCCCCCATGAGCGGAGCGAGGGTCGATAGCCTGGACTTTCGCTGGAGTTCCGACAACACCCTTTTACTCATATGCGAATTTGCGCGGTCTGAGCCGAGTGCCGCGCGGCCTGTTTGCGCTCGTCGGCGAACAGGGCGGCGCGGCAGCGATCCGCCGCTGATCGTCTCACGGCCAAGCGCGCCATCGCCGAGGGTGATCTGGCCCGCTACGTCAACTGCATGTCCGGCAAGCGGAAAACAGCGATCAACGGCCAGCTGCTGCGCGCGGCTGGAGAAGCTTGTCAAATCCCGGCTTGACGATGGCGAAAAGAAGATCAACGACACCCGCGAATCCGGCGCCTCCACCCCATGGGAACTCCGTGGCGGACGTGAGAGGACGCTGCGCATCGACGACGCGGCCCAGGACAGTCGCCAATCGCCGTGTAAAGCCATGCCCCGGGTTAAAGCACGCGGTGCTTCAGCGCCGGGAGGCTTTCGCGAACTTCGGCGATCCGCGCGTGGTCCATCGTCCCGACGATCACGCCGGGCCCTTTTCCCAAACGAATCAAAATCTCTCCCCAGGGATCGATCAGCATGCTGTCGCCGTGCGTCTCCCTGCCGTTTTCATGGATTCCGCCCTGTGCGACGGCGAGGACATAGCACTGGTTCTCGATCGCGCGGGCGCGCATGAGCGTCTCCCAATGCGCGCGCCCGGTGATCTCGGTGAATGACGCGGGAATCACGCTCAGGTCGACGGTCCCTTGAACGCGATAAAGCTCCGGAAAGCGCAGGTCGTAACAAATCGAAAGGCCGATCCGTCCGAAGGGCGTGTCGAAGACGGTCGGCGTTTTTCCGGCTTCTATCGTCTTGCTTTCGTTGTAGCGTTCCCTGCCTTTCTGAAAGCCAAAGAGATGGATTTTGTCGTATCTCGCCGCGCATTTGCCCTGCGGGTCGTAGACCAGGCAAGCGTTCAGCACTTTGTCCGGCAATGACGCGGCGAGAGGCAGCGAACCTCCGATCAGCCAGACTCCGTGTCGCGCGGCAGTTTTCGAGAGAAAATCCTGGATGGGCCCCGCGCCGAATTCCTCACGCGCTTTTACCTTGTCGCTGTCGCGC
>JAIRZC010000220.1 GCA_031267455.1 Accumulibacter sp.
AATCGGGACGCCATGTTTTCGGCACCAGTTCTTCCCACCGCGTATCTTTATACGACGCAGGGGAAGACGGTACGCTTCCAGGCGCAATCAAATACAACAAGCAGCAGCCAACAAAGCACACGGCCCGTCTTATATATGGAGCCATCAATATTCTCAGGGGAAAAATACCAACAATAGTAAAACGCACTGTGCCAAAACATACGACTCGATGCGGCCCTTTCCGAAGGTGTGTAAATGGAAATTGCTCATGTTGCCCTGGTTTTCGACAAAAGAAGGGCGATAAAAGAACAGGCGGTCTGTATGCGCGTGAGTGACACGGAAAATGCAGGAAACTTTTTCACAGAGACACCGTAAGCCCGTCAGCCAAGCTCATACGATACGCGCGAAAAGCCGGAATCAGACTGGTTAGAAAACCGGCCAGGCAAATACCTCCTACAAGCGCCCATTCGCCAGATTCCGGAAGCGACAGGTAAATGAAAATTCCGTAACTTTCGGCCAAAAAGGGACTGACAGAGGCCATCAGTCCGTACAAGGCCAAAAGACCGCAGACGATGCCCGCGACTACAAGCATGCTTCCCTCAAAAGCCATAAGCAGTAGAATATCCAAGGGCCTTGCGCCCGTCGAACGCAATATTGCCAGTTCCCGCCTTCTTTCCCCAAGACCCGCAAGAATCGCGGCCGCCAACCCTGCCAGCCCCGCAACCGTAACCAGGGCGGAGACGAGCATTAGCGCATTCTCTCCGGTATTGACCATGCTCCATATCTGATCCATGGCAACGCCGGGCATGACACCCATGAGCGGTTCGGCTTTCCATTCGTTTATATCGCGTTGCAGGGCAAACACCTGAGCGCGTTTTTTGAGGCCGACCAGCATGGCGGTAATACTTTTTGGTTCCAGATTAAAGCGTGTCACTTGTTCCGCCGTGATGCGCAAGCCGGGGATGAGAGCACCGCCGCGCCAGTTGACATGAATGGCTTCCATGGCATGTAGCCCGATGTATAGAGAACGGTCCACGGGTGTGCCTGTGGGCGCAAGAATGCCGGTAACCGTAAAAGGCATGTCGCCATGCTCTGTCAGATAGTTTCCGCTGTTCCCATGACTCAGAATGATTGTTTGTCCCAAGGCATAGCCGAGTTTTTTGGCCGCTTCAGCGCCCAGGGCGACATCAAAAAGCATTTCAGGCATTTTGCCCCGCGCCAATTCAAGATTTCTGCCGCCACGGAAACGGTAATGTTCGAAAAAATCATCGGTCGTCGCCACAACGGGATAGCCCTTATGGGAATCACCAAGAGAAATGGGAATGGTCCATCCGACTTCGGGCTTTTGGGCTATCGCCTGCGCGCTATCCCACCCTATGTCGTTTGTAGCGCCACCGAGGTGAAAAATAGCATACAGCATCAATTGGATATTGCCCCCGCGCGCGCCGACGATCAAATCGGTACCCGAGACAGACTGGACGAAATTCTCGCGAATCTGTGTTCTTAGCTTTTCTACGCCAAGCAATAAGGCGGTGGAAAGAGCGATGGAAAAGACAATCAGCGCAAGGGTAGCGCAACGGTTCCAAGCGCTTTTTCCAGCAAGATACAGCAAATAACGAATGCGCCTCATTATCCAGCCTCCTCCGCCCGATTCAAATCAGGCAGATGGACGACTCGGGGAAAATCTTCCGCCAAACTCTGATCGTGACTGACGAAAATCAGGGAAGTTCCGGCAGCGCGGCATTCACCGAGCAACAGGCGAAGAAAGGCTTTGCGCCTGCCCACGTCAAGTGAGGATGTCGGCTCGTCCGCAATGAGGATATCCGGCTGGCCGATAAGCGCGCGCGCCGCCGCCACGCGTTGCTGTTGCCCTATGGACAGTTTGTTTACCGGCCTGCCCCAAAGTGACGGGGAGAGGTCTAAACGCTCCAGCAGCGTCTTCGCTTCCGCCACAGGACTTTCAGCCTGCCTGCAAGCCCGCATATGGCGCAAAGGAGAAAATCGACACGGAACCAGAACATTCTCCAGTATGGAGAGGTAGGAAATCAGGTTGAATTGCTGAAAAATGATGCCTGCGTGGTCGCCGCGGAAGATGTCGCGTTGGGCGCTGCCAAGCTCGTTCAGGCAGATGCCGTTGACGGTGGCGGCGCCGGAACTTGGCAAAAGAATCCCCGCCACAATGCCGAGCAGCGTACTTTTACCGCTACCGCTCGGCCCGGATATAAAAACGCGCTCACCCGCAAGCATGGAAAAAGACGGGATGTCCAATGTATCCTTCCGTTGTCCCGGCCAGCGGAACAACACTTTTTCCAAAATAACGGCCGGAGCGACGGCGTCATTCTTTACCGCTCCGTTCGTCAGTTTTTCTGCAACGGACCGCATCCCATTACCACCGGAGAGTATTCGATTCAGGAGTAAGCTCCGCCGCCTTCTGCCCGCCAGGAATCACCATCTGAACTTCCATCTCATGAAGATTGGGGAACACACGGAACAGATCGACCTTCATGCTGTTCAGTTTTTCTGGATGCCGGCACATAAACGATACTTCCACTTCGAGGCCGGCGTGTCCGTGGTCATGATCTCCGCTGGCGCCATGTTCATGAGCCTCTCGTTTACCTCCCTCGTGACGCGCATGCGCTATTTCAGCACATCCAGCTCCTCCGCTGGAAAGCATGCAGTCATCCATCACGCCGGATTCCAAAGATACTTCTTTCAACCGGCATCCTGCTTCAGCAGACAGCACGAATAAGGAATCCGCCTTGCGCATGACAGCGGCCATGTTGCGCACTTCTTTCTTCTGCGCGTCCGTTTCTGGCCTATACTCAAATGAAATGACATTGGCGAGCGGAGAAACCAATTTGATTTCCACCTTTTCCCCCTCCACGCCCACATTCATATGAGCAAGCCCATGTACATGGGCTTCACGGGCAAACGCCGGCGCGCCAAGAACAACAAAACCGCCGAGGACGATAAAAAATATTCGAAGAATCTTCACGTAAATGTTCTCCCAGGGTGCCAATGAATAATCAATGCAAAAATGAAATGATATATTATTGCATTTAGCCTAAGAAGACGCAAAGAAAATCACAGGCCGCGGCGCGCAAAAAAATTTGGGGGAGTCTCATCGTGAAGCGCCCCACGGAAAAAAAAGCGGCATCAACATCGTTCCCCGCCATTAGAAATGGAATAAAGTAGCGCATCAGCCGCGATAGGTTCCACAGACATGTTATCCGATCCTTTCTTTTTGTTTACCGCGATCACGGCGGTATTGCTCATCGGGATATCGAAAGCGGGTTTTGGCGGAATGATGGGAAGTCTGGCCGTCCCGCTGGTTTCGTTGAGCGTCAGCGCGCCAAAAGCCGCCGCGATCCTGCTGCCCGTCCTTCTCGTCATGGATACGACGGGCCTCCTGGTATTCCGCGGAAAGGCCGACGCGATCAACCTGCGCATCATGCTTCCCGGCGCGATGGCGGGTCTCGTGCTCGGCGCCGTTTTCTTTCATTGGGTCGACGTACTCTGGATCAAGGCGATCATCGGTGTCGAAGCGCTTCTGTTCGGTGTTTCCCGTCTGCGCCAGGCGGAAAAAACGCGCGATCCGCGTTCGCCCGAAACGACCCGCGGTCTTTTCTGGGGTTGCGTTTCAGGTTTCACGAGCTTCATTTCACACGCGGGAGGCCCGCCGATCCTCCAATACCTCCTGCCTCAGGAAATGGAGCGCGTCCGCATGGTGGCGACGATGACGATCTTTTTTTCCGTCGTCAACTTCGTCAAACTGATCCCCTACGCGATCCTCGGTTTACTCGACACGTCGAATTTGATGACATCCGCTTTGCTTCTTCCCGCCGTTCCACTGGGTTATTGGATCGGTCTCAAGTTACTGAAAATGCTTTCACAAAGGCTGTTCAATCAAATCATCACCGTCGCCATGATCCTGACGGGAATCAAGCTGCTCTATGATGTAATCTGACCAGATGAGCGAAATCCCCTCCTCCCCACATTCACAGGAATACGCCGCATCGACGCCGATGCCGCCGACCCAGATCAACCGCCCCTGGAGCCAAAGGCTGGGCAAGCGCCGACGTTCCCAAACGGGGATGCCAGCCTCCTGAAACAGCTTTGCCAAGGGTTTTCGCGGCCGCCCCGGATGGAGTTTCATGCGTTCGCCGCTCCTCAGTGTCTGGAAGACCAGGGGATCTGCTCCGATCGATTCGCGCCGGACTCCCTGGGCTTTCACGCGTGCCAGGCGGATGACTCCGCCCGCCCAGGGAATCCCCCCTCCTTTCAAAGCGCTTTCCAGCGCGTATTTCAATGGAAGGTCCGGCGGAGCGGGACGGTGGGGAAGAACGAATAATTCGCCGCGGTAGACACGCAATTCGCCATCGACGGTCGAGACATGGATTCCCGCCGATGCAAACGCCAGTTGCCGGAGCGCCTCGTCGATCCAGCGCTTGTCGGGCATTGAAAAACCCGCGTTCATCCACAAAAAACGCAAGAGATTCCGCGCGCGCGGAAGTGAAAGCTCATTGAAACCCTCGAGAAGGATGCGTCCCTTCGCGCTCATCAGCCTATCGCGGTCCAACGCCGCCAATTCATCGAGAAGAATACGGCTTTCGGCAAAGTGTTTCGCGGCGCGGGCGAGCTTTCGCCGCGCATTCGGGAAGACGGTCTCGAGACAAGCGAGGATGTCATGTCGCAGAAAATTCCGGCGAAAGCGTGTATCGTCATTGCTCTCATCGTCGATCCAGGTCAGATTTACCCGTTTTGCGTAGGCATCGATCGCCGCGCGCGGCACATCAAGCAAGGGGCGCGCGAATCTCGGCCCCCGATGCGTCGATCCGAAAAACGCCGCTCGCTCGGGCGACATTCCCGATGCACCCGCGATCCCCGCGCCGCGCAGGAGATTGAGAAGCAGGGTTTCGGCCTGATCGTCCCGATGGTGCCCGAGGACGACCCAATCCGCTCCAGAGGCCGCGAGCGCGGCGTAGCGAGCTCGTCGCGCGGCGCCTTCGATCCCTTCGCCGCCAACGCGCGGCACTTCGACGCGGGAAACGACGACGGGGACTCCGAGACGACCGCCGAGCGAAAGGCAAAACTCCGCCCACTCGTCGGCTTTTGGGCTGAGACCGTGATGCACATGGAGCGCGGAAAGCGAAAACGGGGTCTGCGATGAATCGCCAAGGCGTTTGATCTCATGCAAAAGGACGACCGAATCGCGTCCGCCGGACAAGGCAACACAAACGTTGTTCCCTGCCTCAAGGCGTTTTTCGAAAAAAGCGGCAATGCTTTCGCTGACCGGATCATTCATCCTGAAATCTTCGTCGGATATGCCCGAAACGCCGCCACACGACGAACTTCATGCCGGAAAGAGAGAGAAACGCAGCACGCCGCGAGGCGGAATTTCCGGCACAAACGGCATCTCCCAGGATCGAGCGTTCAAAAGACTAGAAAAGCTTGCCCTCACGTGACTTTG
>JAIRZC010000263.1 GCA_031267455.1 Accumulibacter sp.
GGACGCCGCTTCGGTTACGCTGCGGAAGTCGCGCGCGAACCGCTCGCGGCGCGCTTTTACGACGAGAACTTCGTCATCCCGCCGAACGCTCACGCCGTCGAGCGCAACCGATGGCTCGCATCCGCCGCTTTCGGTCATCCGCTCGACCTGCCGCTCGACTACGGGATCGCCGCGCAAAGCATCGATTTCGACTGGATCGGCGATGCCCCCTACAGCCTCTTCTTCACCGCGAGCAGCCGCGACGAAAAACTCTGGAGCGAAGACCACTGGGAAACGCTCGCGCGCAAGCTCCTCGAAGGAGACTCCGGCATGGAGCGAATAACGCCGATCTTTCCCTCGGGAACAACGCGTGAAAGGGAGCGCGCCGAACGCATCGCGCGCCGGGTGGAAGGCGCGCGGATCGCCCCGCCGCTTACGCTTCGAGAACTCGCCGGATTGATAAAAGGCGCGCGGATATCCGTCGGCGTCGACACCGGCCTCGTCCATCTGGCTGCGGCGCTGCGCGTGCCCGCGATCGCTCTCTATACCGCCTCCGACCCGGCGCTGACGGGCCTTTACGGAACGGGATTCCACCGAAACCTCGGCGCTCGCGGCCGCGCGCCGAGCGCCGACGATGTCCTTGCGGTCACGCGCCAGAGCCTGCTCGAAAATCCTGCTTGAAAAACCGCATGGCGCGCCTGATTTACTCATTCTTCTTCTATTTCATCCAACCCTGGGTCTGGTTGCGCCTGCTGTGGCGCGCCCGGAAACAACCCGCTTACCTGCGCCACATCGGCGAGCGCTACGGCTTTTATTCCGGCGATGTCCCGCAAAAGCTCTTCTGGCTGCACGCCGTTTCCGTCGGAGAAACACGCGCGGCCGAACCCCTGATCCGCGCCCTCCTCGATGGTTTTCCCGAATATTGCATTCTGATGACACACATGACGCCGACGGGTCGGGAAACCGGAAAAGAACTCATCTCCCGCCACTGTGAACGTCTTATGCAGGCTTATCTGCCCTATGACCTTCCGGATGCGTGCCACCGTTTTCTTTCGCGCTTCAAACCGGTCTGTGGCGTGTTGATGGAAACCGAGATATGGCCCAACCTGATCGTCTCGGCACAAAAAAACGCCATTCCGATGCTACTCGTCAACGCCCGGCTCTCCGAACGATCGCAATGCGCGTACAAGCGCCTCCTTCCGCTGGTCAAACCAGCGCTCTCCATCCTTTCCGTCGCGGCGCAAACTGTTGCGGACGCAGGGCGTCTCGAAGAAATCGGCGCGCGACGAGTCCATGTCTCCGGCAACCTGAAATTCGACGTCGCGCCCTCTCCTGAAAAACGGCAATTGGGCAAGGAATGGCGAAAAGCGCTCGGATCGCGCCGCGCGTGGCTTGCGGCGAGCACGCGCGAAGGCGAGGAAGCGCTTATCCTTGATGCCTTTGCCCGAATCCCTCTCCCGATCCTCCTCATTCTCGTGCCGAGGCATCCCCAGCGCTTCGACGAAGTGGCAGCAAATATCGAGGCACGGAATCTGAGCTTTTGCCGACGTGGAAAAGGCGAATTCCCCGACGGGAAAACACGAGTCTGGCTCGGCGACAGCATGGGCGAAATGCCCGCCTACTACACCGCCGCCGACCTTGCGCTGATCGGCGGAACACTCCTGCCTTTCGGCGGTCAAAACCTGATCGAAGCCGCCGCCTGTGGCTGCCCGGCCTTCGTCGGTACGCACACCTTCAACTTCGCGCAGGCCGTCGAAGATTCGATCGCGCGCGGCGCGGCGTTGCGCGTCGCCGACGCCCAGGATGCCGCCCGCCAGGCCCTGCGCCTGTTCGACGACGGAAAGGCGCTGGCCGCGATGCGTGAAGCAGCCCTTGGTTTCAGCCGCGAACATCGCGGCGCAACGGAGAAGACCCTCGAACTGATCCGGGAAATCACTGGGCTTGCCGCGTGAAAATAAACGCCGATAGAGCCGTTGGTCAAACATTGACCCTTTCAAGAAAGAAAAGTGACGGCTTCTTTGCCAGGGAGTCCAGGCAGAGTATGCCTTGATCGATCAGGAACGGACTCATTGCCCCACGCGAGCGCATTCGGCTCTGGATTACCTGTCTCCGAATGACTTCGCTGAAAAAACTCGGGCAAAATGCTTTAACAACCGCTTCCAGGCGCTCAACGCCGCGCGGCGAACCCGAAGGGGCGGCTTTTCGCCCGGAAGTAACTTCCATTCCCCGATGCCCGGTCTCCGATCCCTGGTCGCCGGTACTTCCCCGCGACCTCGGCTAAATCGGGTTTTGGATCACTTCGTACCGTGAAACGCGCGATTGACAAAAACCGATCGGATCAAATACCATCTTTTTTCTTGTCACGTGTCGCCGGGAACCTTCGGCGGCTGGATGATAAATAATTAAAACATCAAGATCAGGGTTTTGGACCGAGGGTCTCCCTTCGGGGTGGTTTCCCGTCGGTCGCCCGGAATTTCCTGTTAATCGCCCGTCGCAGGGTGGTCTCGCGGCGGCAACAGTGAAAGGAGGAGGGCATGCTGTCTGTAGAGAACGTGTTCAAACAGACACTATTGCGCCGCAAGAATGTCGTCTTGTATTTGATCCAGTACCTCGTGATCATCGGGGTGCTGTTCGTTTTCGGCTTTATTTTTTTCCCGTCGGACGATCCGGCGGTCGCGCCAGGAGAGCCGCTTCAGGGCGCGGCGCAGACTTTGCCCGCCGCGACGACCTCACTGGATGAGTTAGCCCCGCTTTCTCCGCGAATGAAAGCGGCGCTTGTTTATATCGCGCGCCGTTACCGCGTTTCCCAGGATGCGCTGGAGCCTCTCTTCGAACTGTTGCAGGCTGTTTGCGAGGAGCAGCGCATGGACCCGCTCCTGATCGTGGCCGTCATGGCCATCGAATCGAGGTTCAATCCCTTTGCGGAGAGTCCGATGGGCGCCCAGGGTCTCATGCAGATCATTCCGCGTTTTCACATGGACAAGCTGCCCGATAACGCCGGTGAGAATCCTTTCCTCAATCCCGAGATTAATCTCCGGGTCGGCGTTCGGATACTTGAGGAAGCGATCCGGAGGCGCGGCGGGCTGGTCGCGGGCCTGCAGTATTACGCCGGTTCGACCGAACCGACCGCAGGCTACGCGAATCGCGTCCTTGCGGAAAAACAGCGCATCGAACAGGCGTTCGGGCGGCAGGCCGGGACCGATCCCGCAGCGCCTTCATCCCCCCCGGTCTCGTCCGATTCCTGATCGCTTACCCCGC
The DNA here is from genome assembly GCA_031267455.1 of Accumulibacter sp. Taxonomy (GTDB): domain Bacteria; phylum Pseudomonadota; class Gammaproteobacteria; order Burkholderiales; family Rhodocyclaceae; genus Propionivibrio. The sequence continues at coordinate 3,238 of JAIRZC010000263.1, forward strand.
GTGTGGGTTGCCTCGCCGCAAACGCGGCGAGACGGCCTGGAGACGGAATCCCCGGGCGGAGGCGCGGGGAGAATTTCCTCAATCGTCTTCGGATGCCGTCGGCTTGTGCTGCGCGACGAGTTGCTGTTGAGTGGTCGCGGGGACGGGCGCGTAATGTGAGAAGAACATGACGAATGTCCCTTTTCCTCCGGTCAGCGATTTCAGCCGCCCCTGGTAGCCGTCGAGTTCGGAAAGAGGAACTTTCCCGGCGATCGCGACCATTTCGTTTCCGCGCGGCTGCGTTCCGGTGACTTGGCCGCGCTTTCCGGAGAGGTCGCCCGCGATGTCGCCGACGGTATTCTCGGGCGTGGCGACTTCGATTTCGACGATGGGTTCGAGGATGATCGGCGACGCGGCGCGGATGGCTTCTTGTACCGCTTTCTTGCCCGCGGTGAAAAAAGCGATGTCTTTCCCGTCGACGGGATGGGATTTCCCATCGTGGACGATGACGCGAACGTCTTGAACCGGAAAGCCGGCGACAACGCCGTCGCTCAATGCCTGACGGACGCCTTTTTCGACCGATGCCATGAAAACGCCGGGAATCACGCCGCCCTTGACTTCATCGACGAATTCGAAGCCGGAACCGCGCGGCAGCGGTTCGACGCGCAGCATGACTTCGCCGAACTGGCCCGCGCCGCCGCTTTGTTTCTTGTGGCGACAGTGTCCCGGCGCGTTGGCGGTGATCGTTTCGCGGTAGTCGATCTGCGGCGGCTTGGTCGCAAGCTCGATCTTGTATTGCTGCGCCATGCGGGAGAGTTTCGCGCGCAGGTGCATTTCGCCCAAGCCCCGGATGACGGTCTCGTTCGTCGTCGCGTGGCGTTCGACTTTGAAGCAGGGGTCTTCGATTTCGAGCTTGTGCAGGACATCGAACAGGCGCTGCTCGTCGGATTTCTTCTTCGTTTCGATGGCGAGGCCCTGCATGGGCTGAG
>JAIRZC010000016.1 GCA_031267455.1 Accumulibacter sp.
CGCTAGCGTTTCTTTCCTCCCCGTATGTAGTTGTTGATGGCATTGCGAATGACAGGGGTCACGACCGACTTGATCAAACCGCCCCAGAACGTTTTTTTGCGCTCGACCTCGCGGCGTTCCTCTTTCTCACGCGCGAGGCGCTGCTTTTCGTCTTCCTTGCGCGCCTTTTCCTCGGCCTTTTCTCTCGCCGCGCGCTCTTTGTCCGACTCGGTGTTTTGCAACTTTTCGAAAGCCGACTCCCGGTCGCGCGTTTCGCCGTAACAACGGTAGAGAAGAGAGTTCTTGACCATGCTCTCGCGATTTTGCGCATCCAGCGGCCCGACCTGGCCCTGCGGCGGGACGACATAGGCGCGCTCGACGGGGCGCGGCATTCCTTTGTCATCAAGAAAAGAGACGAGCGCCTCGCCGATTTCGAGGGCCGTAATCGCCTTTTCGACGTCAAAGCCCGGATTTTCCCGGAAGGTAGCCGCCGCCGCTTTGACGACCTTCTGGTCTTTGGGAGTAAAGGCGCGTAATGCGTGCTGGACACGGTTGCCGAGCTGCCCGAGGATCGAATCTGGAATATCGGAGGGCGATTGCGAAACGAAGTAGATACCGACGCCCTTGGAACGAATGAGACGGACGACCTGCTCAACTTTCTCGACGAGCGCGCGCGGTGCGTCGCTGAACAGTAAATGCGCCTCGTCGAAGAAAAAGACGAGCTTCGGTTTTTCAGGGTCGCCGACTTCCGGCAATACGTCGAAAAGACGGCTCATGAGCCAGACGAGAAAGACGGCGTAAACTTTGGGCGACTTGACGAGCTGTTCCGCGGCCAGGATGTTGACGACACCCATTCCACCCTCGGTTTGGATCAGGTCGTCGATATTCAGCGCGGGTTCGCCGAAAAACCGGTCGCCGCCTTCGTGCTCAAGGCTAAGAAGGGCGCGCTGGATCGCTCCGACGCTTGCCATCGAAACATTACCGTAGGTCGCGGAATAGCGCGCCGCATTGTTGGCGGCGTATTCGAGCAGCTTGCGAAGGTCTTTCAGGTCGAGGATTTCCAGTGATTCGTCCCGCGCAATCGTGAAAACCAGCGTCAAAACGCCCGACTGCGTCTCGTTGAGGCCCAAGAGGCGCGCCAGGAGCAAAGGACCCATGTCGGCAACGGTTGCCCTCAGGGCAACGCCCTCGTCGCCGAAGACATCCCAGAAACGCACGGGGAAGCCCTGGAAAGCAAAACCTTTTTCGCCGAGGCGCAAGTCCTCGACACGGCGCGATATGCTTTCCTTGGCGCCTCCTGCCACGGCGATCCCCGAAAGGTCTCCCTTCATGTCGGCGGCGAACACAGGAGTGCCCATCGCGCTGAAAGTCTCGGCCAGTACCTGCAGGGTGACGGTCTTCCCCGTCCCCGTCGCGCCGGCGACGAGCCCATGGCGGTTGGCCATCCGCGGAATGATGCAGATTTCTTCACTGCCGCGGATGGCAAGAAGCGCGTGTTTGTCTTTGTCGAACATGAAAGCTCCTCCGAATTCATGCGAATTGTAGTGCGAGCGGCCTCGGACTCCAATCTTCGATTCGACATCCGTCTCCGATGCGCCCAAAGTTTTTCGACGAATTTCTTGCGCCGTTTCATTACCTTCGTAAATCGCAAACGACGCGAAGAAAAGTCGAGAGTGATTCTACGTCGAACGGAGCGCCGCCGATCACAGGTGCTTTGCAAATGGAATCAATCCTGCCGCCGTATCGCGCGCCTGGCAAGTGTGATGATATGACGCAATTTTTTGGATTCCGACTCGGAAATGCTGATTTCTCGTGTTCTTCGTTGATCGAAAGCAAGTGGACGATGCCATCGTGTCGGTACGTAAACTCTTTTCCAATCACACGACCGTCGACTGGCTTGGCGAGTGCCTCGCCGCCGGATATCGGCGTCTGATCCGGATCGACGGTCACGAATTCGCCGTCCTTGATTTGTGGCTCAGCCGAATCTCCCTTACATCGTATCGCATACGCATGTTCGCTTCTGAGCGGAAAGGGAAAATACAGCCGCTCCCGAAGCCGATCGGCGTGTTGCTCTCAGCCCATAAACCATACCGAACCGCAATGTTCCGACGGCCTGAGTCCTTCGTGGCACCCTTGAACCCAGAAACCGCAGTTAACCCCTATGTTTCCAATTGAGGCCCTGTGAAGACAAGCGTTTTTTCTATCTTGAACGCGGCGCGCCAGAAATCGGCGATATTTCTTTCATGGACGGATGGAGCGGTACTTTCGAAAATCCGGAAGACTCGCCCGCGACGAGAAAAAGAGACCCTCTGTAAGCAATGGATGTAGTATGACGAACCATGATTCAATCGCCCGTCCCCCGGATGACTCCTGAAATCCTGAATATCATCACCCATATAGACGAATTCGGTAACGCTTGGAGTCGTTTCATCGAGAATGTCGGCGATATCCCCGCGACGGGCGTGGCAAATCATCGGGTTTCGGTAGCGCACATCTGCTTCCGTCGCAGGGACGCGCAAGGGCATCACGATGATAGAGGCCATTCGTCCGGCGGGTGACAATCGCGACGCAATCGAATCGCGTGTCCTTCCGGTGCGACCGATTGAGTCCCTGCGCGTCGTTACGGCAGTCGCGCCCTACCGCGGTCGTTTTGCTCCGTCGCCTACCGGGCCTTTGCACTTCGGTTCACTCGTCGCGGCGATGGGAAGTTACCTCGATGCCCGTACACATGGTGGTACGTGGCTACTGCGAATCGAAGACATCGACCGTCCACGCATCGTTCCGGGCGCGGCGCAACACATTCTTCAAACCCTCGAAAACCTGGGTTTCGAATGGGACGGCAGCGTACATTATCAAAGCGAGCGGATCGACCTGTACCGCGAGGCTCTCACGAAACTCCAACACGGCAGATACGTTTTTCCTTGCGCGTGCTCGCGCAGGGAAATCGAGGCGCGAGTCTCGAAGCGTTCGATCGATGGCGCCCCCTTGTACCCCGGAACCTGCCGCAACTGCCTGCCCGATGGCGCTGTCGCGCGATCCTGGCGGATGAAGGCGCCCGACCGGGAATTTTCTTTCGTCGATCGCGTTCAGGGAGAAATTCGCCAGAATCTCGCGCATGAGGTCGGCGATTTCGTGCTGTTTCGCGCAGACGGCGAATGCGCCTACCAGCTTGCCGTCGTTGTTGACGACGCTCTTCAGGGCGTCAACGCGGTCGTTCGCGGCGCTGATTTGATCGACTCGACCGTACGCCAGATACATCTCCAAAAAAGCCTCGGGCTACCTACGCCAAGCTACGCGCACCTTCCAGTCGCCACCGATTCGGCGGGACAGAAGCTCTCCAAACAGACGCGAGCCCGGCCAATCGATTCCTCCCGTGGCACATCGATCCTCGTCGACGCCTTACGCTTTCTCGGACAATCCATTCCAGAAGGCTTGCATCGGGCGCCACTTTCCGAATTCTGGTCTCAGGCGATCGCTGGCTGGTCGATTTGCCGTGTCCCTGGGGAGCGGGCAATTTTCATCGCCGCCTGACATTTGGCTTCAGGGGCGCTTGAGCATTAAGCCGCGAGTCTTTCCGCTCCCAGGGAGGTACGTGATTCCGCCCAACTCAGATCCGCCGAAAGCGCGGCGTGGTCCGAAATCCGTGCCCAAGGCCGCCCGGAATGAATCTCGGCGTCCGCAACCGAAAAGCCGCGAACATAAATGCGATCAAGCCGGAGCACAGGAAGCGCTGCCGGGAAGCTACGCCCCGGATGTCCCACCCCCGCGCTGAATGCCTCGTTCAGCCCCAGGCGTTCTGCAAGCAGGCGTTCCGCTTCGTTGCGCCAATCATTGAAGTCGCCCGCGACGATCATGGGCGAAGCAGGCGCAACAGAATTTTCCAGGTAATCCGCCAGCGCGCCTATCTGTAGGCGCCTCGATCGCGCGAACAACGAGAGGTGCACACTGACGCAATGGAGCGGTGCGCGGAGGCCGTCGACCGCGATGGTGCAATGCAATATTCCGCGTCGCTCGAAACGATAGTGCGTCACGTCCTGGTTATAGGCGCCGAGAATCGGGTAGCGCGAAAGAATCGCATTACCGTGATGTCCATTGCGATACACCGTGTTACATCCATAGGCGGCTGAGAGCCAGACATCTTCGGCGAGAAAGCGATGCTGTGCTTTCGTCGGCCAGTTTTCGATGTTTCTCGCGTGCTTCCGGTTTTTCCCCTGGACTTCTTGCAGGAGGACGATATCGGCTTTCGATGCGCGCAATTCCTCGCGCAAATCATAGACGCTCATGTGACGGTTGAACTGCGAAAAACCCTTGTGGATATTGCATGTGACGATACGCAACATTGGATCGGCCTGTTCTCTAAACAAGCGCGAGCATTTTCTCGAGAGCACGCTTGGCCAGTGCCGCCTCGTGCTCGGGAACGCTGATCCGGTTGACGAGATTCCCGACAGCCAGATTTTCGAGCGTCCAGGCCAGGTGTTGGGGGTCGATGCGTTGCATCGTCGAACACATGCAGATGAGGGGCGACATATATTGCACGACCTTGCCCTCGGATTTGACTTCTTCCGCCAGACGGTTAACGAGGTTGAGCTCGGTGCCGACCAGCCATCTCGTCCCAGATTCGGCTTCCCTGATAGTCTTGACGATTGCGTCCGTCGATCCCACGTAGTCGGACTGTCCGCACACTTCGAAACTGCATTCCGGATGAGAAATTACGAAACCTTCGGGATATCTTTTCCGGAAGGCGTGGATATGCTCGGGTTGAAACATCTGATGCACCGAACAATGCCCCTTCCAAAGCAGGATTTTCGCGTCGCGTATTTCATCCGCGCCAAGGCCACCCATTTCGAGATCGGGGTCCCAAACCGGCATTCGCTCGATGGGGATACCCATCGTATGACCTGTCCAGCGGCCGAGGTGCTGGTCGGGGAAAAACAGGATCTTTTCACGCTCACTGAATGCTGAACGGATGACATGCTCGGCGTTCGACGATGTGCAGACGATTCCGCTGTGTTCGCCGCAAAACGCTTTCAGGTCGGCGGCCGAATTGATATACGTCACCGGGGTAATACGATCCTCGGCGTCGAGGCACGCGCTCAGTTCCCGCCAGCAACGCACGACCTTGGCCAGATTGGCCATATCCGCCATCGAGCAACCTGCCGCAAGGTCGGGAAGAATCGCTTTTTGATGCGGTTTTGTCATTATATCTGCGACTTCCGCCATGAAATGCACGCCACAGAAGACGATATACTCAGCTTCGGTCTGGGACGCCAGCCTCGAGAGGCGTAGCGAATCTCCGGTCATATCCGCGAACTGGTAGACCCCCGCGCGCTGGTAATGGTGGCAGAGAATGACGGCGCGATCCTTGAGATTCGCGCGCGCAGCGCGAATCCGCAGATAGCACTCTTCGTCACTCAGTACGTTGAATACACCGAAAGGAAGCGTAGCGTCCGGAAGGGGCGTTTTCAGCTCTTCCATGGCAGGCCAGCCTTGCGCCAGCCGCCGGAACGACCACGCTGTCCATTTTCGTCCACGTTGCCTTCGAAGCCCTCAAGGACATTGAAACATTCGGAATAACCAGAACCGCTGAGCAGACAGGCCGCTTTGTGAGAACGGACACCGCTGCGGCAAAGAAGCATCACGAGGGCATCCATCGGGACCTTCTGACGGAAATTACGCAAAAAATCGGGGTTGAGCGCATTCCCCGGATACTCCATCCATTCGATTTCAATCGAGCCTGGAATCCGCCCGACCCAGTCCCATTCGGCTTGCGTACGCACATCGACGAGTTTCGCGCCCGGCATAAGCCGCCAGACTTCATGTGCCTCCTCGGGCGTCAATGCGCCCGAATACGGCAACTTGCTCTCCTTCGCCCTCTTTCGGGCCGCGCTGAGCAATTCGGATAATTTTTCCATAGCGTCTCTAAATGGAGAATATCGGCAATTCCAAAGTATAAGCCAGTCAAAAACGGATGGCCGTATTTTATGGCGTTTCCGAGACTTTTTCCGGCAGCGCTTTTTCAGCGCCACAGCGTGTTTTTACATCACCGGGCAAACGGAATGAAGCAATGACGAATTCAAATTGCACTCCATTGGTGCAAAAACAACCCGAGATGCACCTTAATAGTGCGAAATTAAATCGATGGGCCGTGAATTCCCCTTTATGGCACAATGCACGTATCACCGCGAATTGGCATGAATACTGCTATATTTTCAAAAAGCCCGACATCGAATCCAACATTATCAAACCAATATATCGCCGGCTTACCGGCGCCGCAAAGGAGATACCGAAAATGGCAAGTCCGCAAGACGTACTCAAAATGGTCAAGGAAAACGACGCCAAGTTTGTCGATTTCCGCTTTACCGATACCCGCGGCAAGGAGCAGCACGTCACCATACCCGTCGCCGTGTTCGGAGAAGAAACATTCGAGGACGGCCACGCGTTCGACGGTTCGTCGATCGCCGGATGGAAAGGCATCCAAGCCTCCGACATGCTGCTGATGCCGGACCCGGCAACGGCCTTCATCGATCCTTTTATGGAAGAGTCGACGATCGTTCTGACTTGTGATGTCGTCGAACCCGATACCGGCAAGGGTTACGACCGCGACCCGCGTTCGATCGCAAAACGCGGCGAAGCGTATCTAAAGAGTTCAGGGGTTGGCGATACGGCCTATTTTGGCCCCGAGCCCGAATTTTTCATTTTCGATTCGGTCGACTGGGGTGTCGATATGTCGGGATCCTTCGTGAAAGTCTATTCGCAGGAAGCTGCCTGGGAGTCGGGTGAAAAGGCCGAGAGGGCGGGTGGACTCGGGCACAGGCCCGCTACCAAGGGTGGCTACTTTCCCGTTCCACCGGTCGATAGTCTTCAGGATATCCGCTCGGCAATCTGTCTTGCCCTCCAGGAGTGCGGCGTCGATGTCGAGGTACATCACCACGAAGTTGCGACCGCGGGCCAATGTGAAATCGGCACGAGGTTCAATACACTCGTTCGCCGCGCCGACTGGACGCAGTTGCTCAAATACGTTATCCATAATGTGGCCAACCAATATGGGAAAACCGCAACCTTCATGCCGAAACCCATTGTCGGCGACAACGGCTCCGGGATGCACTGCCATCAGTCGATATGGAGAGATGGGAAAAACCTGTTCGCCGGAAATGGTTATGCTGGACTGTCCGATCTCGCGCTTTACTACATCGGCGGGATCATCAAGCATGCCCGTACGCTCAATGCGATTACGAATCCCGGTACCAATTCGTATAAACGCCTCGTTCCGGGTTTTGAAGCGCCGGTCAAGCTGGCCTACTCGGCGAAGAACCGTTCGGCGTCAATCCGCGTTCCCTTCGTGCATTCCGACAAGGCGCGTCGGATTGAGGTCCGTTTCCCGGACCCGATCTGCAATTCCTACCTCGGTTTCACCGCGATGATGATGGCGGGGCTGGACGGCATACAGAACAAGATTCATCCAGGGGACCCTGCCGACAAGAATCTCTACGACCTTCCGCCCGAAGAAAATGCGAAAATTCCGACGGTCTGTTCAAGCCTCGACCAGGCGCTGGAATATCTTGATCAGGATCGCGAGTTCCTCACCCGCGGCGGTGTATTCAGCAACGAATGGATCGATGCGTACATCGCCCTGAAGATGGAGGAGGTCACGCGCTTTCGTATGACGACACACCCGCTCGAATTTGATATGTATTACAGTTGCTAAGCGCCCGTTACACAAAATGGACGGCGCGGAGATGAGGTTTCTCATCTCCGCGCCGGGGTTTTCATTTGTGTTTTGATGGTGCATCAAATACACTTTGTCCATTCCTGAACCGCCCGTGATCGATTTCGCCTTTCGTGCTTCGCGCTGCGGACGATTTTTGAGCGGGATACAGGGGATCAGTCATAAATGGATGCCGGGTATTTGCCATGAACTTCGAAAGATCGTCGATTTTTGGGTTGGCCATGTTCCTTTTCGCCGTAGCGCCAGTGCGCGCGGATGTCATGTATCGTTGCGTCGACGCGGATGGCCGCAAGGTCTTTTCCAACATAAGATCCACCGCGCAGGGCATGAAGTGCGCGGCGGTACAGATCGCCGACCCCGCTCCGTCCCAGAACCGAAGCGCTTCGAAAACGCCAACCCCGCCAAATTTCCCAAAAGTCGGTGGAGACACACAGAGAATGCGTGACAACGAGCGGCGGCGCATCCTCGAAAACGAGAGAGATTCCGAGCAGAAAGGCTTAGCGCAAGCCCAAAAGGAATTGGAAGAGCAGGAAGCGATGCGCAGCGGGAACGAGAAAAACTATCAGCGCGCGCTTGATCGGCTGCAACCATACAAGGATAAGGTGGCTTCGCATGAACGCAATCTCGAAGCCATCGAAAAGGAGATTTCCAATCTGCGCTGAGCTGTCCTCTTCTCTGTGAAGCCCTTTTCCAGGAACCATGTCCGACTCGCTTCCCGATCCTTTCAGCGGACTTGACCTGCTTTCCTCGTCCGTTCTTTTTCTGGCCCCTGATTTCACCATCCGGCATCTGAATCCCGCCGCCGAAAGTCTGCTGGCGATCGGAAAAAGGGGGTGCGTCGGCATCCCGCTTGGCGAAATCCTCGATGATTGCACAGGCGCTTTCCAGAGCGCACTCGAAAATGCCGCGAAATACGGCTGGAATTACACCGGGCAGGGCCTGGAAATCAGACGAAACAGCGGAAAAAGCGATAGTACGGAACTGCATTTGAATTACGCGGTCAATCCGGTAGAAAGCGTAACTCCCGGACTGATCGTCGAATTATGGCCGATAGAACACCAGGTACGGGCAACACGCGAAGAGCGTTTGCAAGAACAGCAGCAGGCAAGCCGCGAATTGATCCGTAACCTCGCGCATGAAATCAAAAATCCACTGGGCGGGATACGCGGCGCGGCGCAGCTGCTTGAGCGTGAACTCAACAATCCCAATCTGCGCGAATACACCCAAGTCATCATCAAGGAAGCCGATCGTCTGCAGGAACTGATGAAGCATCTCCTTTCGCCGCATCGCCCCATGCGACCGGGCCCGGTCAATATTCACGAGGTTATCGAGCGAGTTCGGAGTCTGCTGATCGCCGAATTCCCGAAAACACTCACGATCCGGCGCGATTACGATACGAGCCTGCCCGAACTCATCGCCGACCGCGAACAGTTGATCCAGGCCGTGCTCAATGTCGCGCGCAACGCGGCGCAGGCAATCGGAGAACAGGCGCGGAATGCCGATGGCCGCATCACGCTCCGCACCCGCGTCGCTCGGCAAGTTACGCTGACCAAGCGCCGCCATCGTCTCGCTTTATCACTGCAAGTCATCGACAATGGCCCAGGCATTCCGGAAAACATCCGCAAGCGCATGTTTTTTCCGCTCGTATCTGGCCGCGAAGGCGGTTCCGGGCTTGGATTGACCTTGGCCCAAAGCTTCATCCATCAGCATCAGGGCGTCATCGAATGCGAGAGCCGCCCAGGCCATACCTGTTTTACGATCGTCATGCCGTTGAGCCTTTCCTGATGGCAGGTTATTTGCTTTTGCATGAGTACCGTTCGTTGCGTTTGAAAGAAAAGTGTTTTTATCCTGCTCGGTAAAGTGGAGCGAAGCACGAATTTCCTGCGCGCGATACTTCCCCAAAGGGGGATGTTCCCAACCGGAGTTAGTTTTCGATGAAGCCGATCTGGATTGTCGATGATGACAAGTCGATTCGTTGGGTGCTCGAAAAGACCCTGGC
>JAIRZC010000035.1 GCA_031267455.1 Accumulibacter sp.
GATGTGCATTCCGTGGAAGACATTCCCAGGGTCGCGCCCGTCGTCGACGTCCTGCAAACACCGGCCTTCCTGTGCCGCCAGACCGATTTCATCCATGCCGTCGCGGCAGCTGGCAAGCCGGTCAATATAAAGAAGGGGCAGTTTCTCGCGCCGGGCGACATGAAAAATGTTGTCGATAAGGCAAAAGAAGCGAATGGCGGCGCGGATACCATTCTCGTGTGCGAGCGCGGCGCGTCCTTCGGTTACAACAACCTCGTTGCTGACATGCGCTCGCTGGCAATTCTGCGTGAAACGGGCTGTCCGGTCGTTTTCGACGCGACGCATTCAGTCCAGCTTCCGGGCGGGCAGGGCGTATCGTCGGGTGGGCAGCGTGAATTTGTTCCCGTGCTCGCGCGCGCCGCTCTCGCTGTTGGTGTCGCCGGGGTATTCATGGAAACGCACCCTCATCCCGAGAAAGCCTTGTCCGACGGTCCAAACAGCTGGCCGCTCGACCGGATGGAAGCCCTCTTGTCGTCGCTTCTCGAAATCGACCGGATTGTCAAGAGGGTCGGCTTCGAAGAAATGCGAATGCCTTAATTTATTGCCGATCAAAGGAAATGAGACCATGAGTTCAATCGTTGATGTCATAGCGCGTGAAATTCTCGATTCCCGTGGGAATCCCACGGTCGAATGCGATGTCCTGCTCGAATCGGGCGTAATGGGGCGCGCCGCTGTTCCGTCGGGCGCATCGACGGGTTCGCGCGAGGCCATCGAGCTTCGGGACGGGGACGGCGCGCGTTATCTTGGCAGGGGGGTGATAAAGGCTGTCGAAAACGTCAATACCGAAATCGCCGAAGCGATCATTGGGCTCGACGCGCAGGAACAGGCTTTCATCGATCAAACGCTGATCGGCCTGGACGGTACCGAAAACAAATCCCGCCTCGGCGCGAACGCGATCCTGGCCGTTTCGCTGGCCATCTCGAAAAGCGCCGCTGAAGAATCCGGACTTCCGCTCTACCGTTATTTCGGCGGCGTTGGGCCGATGCAGATGCCGGTTCCGCTGATGAACATCATCAACGGCGGCGAACACGCCAATAACAGCCTGGATTTCCAGGAGTTCATGATTCTTCCGGTCGCTCAGAAATCCTTCGGCGAAGCCTTGCGCTGTGGCGCCGAAATCTTTCACGCGCTCAAGAAATTGCTCGACAAAAAGGGTTTCCCCACCGCCGTTGGCGACGAAGGCGGCTTCGCCCCCAACCTGGCGAGCCATTCCGAAGCGCTGCAACTCATCGTCCAGGCCATCGAATCGGCAAATTACGCGCCGGGCGAGGATGTCCTGATCGGCCTTGACTGCGCCGCTTCGGAATTCTTCAGGGACGGGAAATACAACCTGTCCGGCGAATCCCTTCAGCTCGACGCGTCGCAGTTCATTGATTATCTGGCCGACCTGGTCGGGCGTTTCCCGATCATTTCGATCGAGGACGGGATGGCGGAAAACGATTGGGGCGGCTGGAAGCTGCTTACCGACCGTCTCGGAAAAAAAGTGCAACTCGTCGGCGACGACATTTTCGTTACCAACACGCGGATTTTCAGGGAAGGAATCAAGAAAGGCATCGCCAATTCGATCCTGATCAAGATCAACCAGATCGGAACGCTTTCGGAAACCTTCGCCGCGATCGAAATGGCCAAGCGCGCCGGGTATTCGGTCGTGATTTCACACCGTTCCGGCGAGACCGAGGACAGCACGATCGCCGATATCGCCGTCGGCGTCAACGCGCTTCAGATCAAGACCGGGTCGTTGTCGCGCTCCGAGCGAATCGCCAAATACAACCAGTTGCTTCGCATCGAGGAAGACCTCGGCGACACGGTGGGCTATCCGGGGCGCGAAGCGTTTTTCAGCCTCCGGTGAGACGCGCGGGGCGTCCTTTCGGGGCAGCGCGGTTTTTGAAACCGCCCCCCTTTGCGCACTGATTTCGGAGCGGGCCGATGCGCTGGCTTTCCGTCGCGCTGATCCTGTTGCTGATCGCGTTGCAATATCCGCTATGGGTCGGAAAAGGCAGTTGGCTGCGCGTGTGGGACGTGGACAGGCAGCTCCAGCAACAGAGGGAAGCCAACCGAAAGCTTGAAATTCGCAACACCGGGATGGAAGCCGAAGTGCGGGACCTCAAGGAAGGTTATGATGCGATCGAGGAACGCGCGCGTTACGAGCTTGGCATGATTCGCAAAGACGAAGTCTTCGTTCAGATTCCCGAAAAGGCCACTGGAACACTGAACGCCGGGGAAAGTGAAAACACGGATAAATAAAGTCCGCGCGATCATCTTCCGATTTCGATCTGTCCCGAAACGACGACGTTGATGCGCGTTTCACCCGCCTCGATCGGCGCGGACGATTTGTGCGAGAGGGCCGAATTCGTGGCGCGCGGCCTTGAAGAAAGCTGGTTCTGGGTATTTACCTGCATCCTTGCGATGCGGTAGGGTTTCCCAAATGTGTCCGCGACGAGCTTCGCGCGTTTTTTGAACGCCGCGATGCCTTCGAGAATGGCCGTGTTCTCGGCCTTTTCACGATTTTTCGGCCCCGGATATTGTTCGATCCTCGAAATCCCGATCGAGGGCGGCAACTTTCCGAGCAGTTCGGACAGTTGCGCGACATCCGGGGATTCGAGAAACAGTTCCGAACTCATCGTCCATGATTTGATTTTTCCATCCGAAAAATTCGGGATACTGGACGTGTTGCCGTTTCGCGCCTCAATGGAGGCACAGGCGGCGACCACCATGATCGTTTCCGCGATGCCCGCGTCGATCCTGGGAGCGATATCTTCCGGCGTCTTGCCGGCATCCGCCGCGACGACGACCGCCCGGAACCGATCGTTGGCGGCGTAAGCTTCCGCCGTGACCGAAATATCGACCCTCGATAAGCGTGCCGCCGGCTTCGCGGGAGCGGCGCCCGCCCACGGGGAAATTAGCGTTGAAAAAAGCGCGGCAATGCAAAAGACGAAAACTCTCATGATGTCTCCTGTCGGAAAGGGGTTTTTATCGGATCGAAACGATGGGAAAATATATTATTCCGGGAGCCTCGGGTAGATGTGCGCGTGAATACTTCCGCGCGGGCATCCGGCAGGGTGCCTCGGGACCTGTCTCCCTGCCGCGTAACGGCGTCCCTGCGGACCAAGCAGTGAAAAAAAACCATCACGGGGCATCGAATGAACGAAATCAGAGGTCAAGCGCGGTTTCCGGGATTATCCACCCTTTGTGTAGTCTCAAAATACGCTTGCCGTAGCCGGCGCCCCCGGCTCGGCGGAAAACGCTTTGCGAAGATAACGCTCTCGATAAACGCGTGGATGAGGTGAATATATGACAGAAAAGCCTATCAGGTTCGAAGACGCGCTGGAAAGGATTTTTCTGCTCCGCGCGAAAAACACCACGGTCAGAACCGAAATCCTGGCGGGACTGACCACTTTTGTGACCATGGGCTATATTCTTTTCGTCAACCCGAACATCCTGGCCGCTGCGGGCGTCCCCAAGGACGCTGCCATAGCCGCCACCATCTGGTCGACGGTCTTTTCCACAGCGCTGATGGGCCTTTGGGCCAATTTTCCCATAGCCGTCGCTCCCGGAATGGGCCTGAACGCATTTTTCGCATACACCGTCGTCCTCGGCATGGGGCTTCCCTGGCAAACGGCGCTGGGCGCGGTTTTCATCTCGGGCATCGCTTTTCTGGCGCTCACGTTCGGCGGCGTCCGCCAGGCGATCATCCGCGCGGTGCCGGTCAACCTGAAATACGCGATCGGAGTCGGCATAGGCATGTTTATCGCCTTTGTCGGCTTGCAGGGATCGGGGATTGTCATCGGAAACCCGGCAAGCCTGGTAACGGCAGGGCACGTAGCCTCCCTCCGCTTCGAGCTTGGGCAGCCCGCGCCTCTTTTGGCTTTGGCCGGCCTTGTGTTCACCGGGGCGCTCATGGCGCGAAACATCAAGTGCGCCCTTCTCCTGGGCATTGCGTTTACGACCTTCCTGGGAATGCTGTGCGGCGCGACACCCATTCCCGACGGCCTATCCTCCCTCATCAACGCGAATGTGCCGAGACTCTCCGAAACCTTTATGGCGATGGATATCGCGGGCGCGTGGGAATACGGCATCCTTTCAATCATCTTCACCTTCACCGTCGTCGAACTCTTCGACAATATGGGCACCCTGATCGGATTGGCCCGAAAGGCGCATCTGATGAAAGACGACGGCAGCATGGAAAACCTCGACCGTGCCCTGACATCCGACGCCATCGGCACCATGGTGAGCGCCGCGCTGGGCACCTCCACGGTAACCAGCTATGTGGAAAACGGCGCGGGAATCGCTGCGGGCGGGCGAACCGGCCTGACGGCGCTTGCCGTGGCCGGCTTTTTCGCCATGGCGATCTTCTTTGCTCCCCTGCTGGAATTTGTCCCCGGATTTGCCACGGCACCCGCCCTGATTCTCGTCGGATCCCTGATGATGTCCGAGGTGGTTTACGTGCGCTTTGACGACATCACCGAGGCCCTGCCTGCCTTTTTGACCATCGTCATGATGCCTCTGACCTACAGCATCGCCAACGGGCTGGCCTTCGGCTTTTGTAGTCACGGTTTGTTGAAGCTCCTTTCTGGAAAAATCGAGGATCTCAACTGGGTAATGGGGCTGATCGGCCTGGCGTTCATGGCCAACTTCGCGCTCCGCTTGGGTTAGGAGCCTGTCGGGCTTGAATTCATCGCAAAATACTTGTCGCTTGCCCTCCCTTCGAGGGGATAATCGTGCGCCGGAGGGGGCGCGCAGTCGCCCATTCGCGGGGGAGGACTGAAGCATGGCGCGACCGAAACTCGATACTCCGTATTCCTCCGCCCGGCTGCGGGAAAAGCTGAGCGGCGCGTTCACGGCGCGAAGCATGCTCGTGGAAGCGCCTGCGGGCTACGGCAAAACCACGGCCATACAGGACGGCCTGCGGGCCATGCTGCCCGAGGGCGCCGTCTTTATCCGGCACGTCTGCGCGGAAGAATCCCCGCGCGCCGCGTGGCGGCGCTTATGCCAAACCCTGCAAAAAATCGACGTGGAAACGGGAGCCGCGCTCCTGCGCCTGGGGGTGCCCGATGAGGATACGGCGGGAGAGGCGGCGGCGTTTCTGCGCGAAATCGAGTGTCCCGTCCCTGTCTGGATGGCGCTGGACGATTTTCACCGAATCGCGCCTCTTGCGCCCGTTACCGTCTGGAAAGCCTTTCTCGAACACGATTCACCCCTGCTGCATCTGACATTTATGGCCCGGCCGCTGGCCGAAAGCGTCATGCCCTATGAGAAAGCCGGTTTCCTGCGTATCACCGAAGACGATTTGCGTCTTACGGAACAGGAAAGCGGGGAATTCTTCGCCGCCGCCGGAGCCAAGCTCACCGTGGAACAAACGCGGGAACTGCACCGCCGCGCCGAAGGCTGGATCATCGCCCTGTCCCTGCATCTGCGGCATTACCGCAAAAGCGGGGAGTTTGCCCCCGCTTTTGCTTCCGGCCTGCCCGGCCTCCTGCGCGACGCCGTATGGGACGATCTGGACGAAGCGGGCCGGGATTTTCTCCTGCGTCTTTCTCCCTTTGAAGCCTGGACGGAACGCCAGGCCGCCTGCTTGTACGATTTGCCGGAACTTCCCGACGAAGCCATCGCGCGTCTGCGGAACAACGCCTTCATCCGCTTTGACCCCGCTTCCGGCCTGTACTTTCCGCACAGCGCCTTGCTGGAATTTACACGCGAGGCCCGCAAGACTCTTCCGGAA
>JAIRZC010000048.1 GCA_031267455.1 Accumulibacter sp.
CAACTTCGTTGAATTCATCGAAATGCCGAAGCGAAACGCCGCGCCGTGTCTGTTCTTCATAAAGAAACGCTTCGATCAGGAGCGAGGCCGCGAGAACCTTGTTGCGCGGCGAGTAGAGCAGGTTGGCGCGCGGGACGTGCGTCGAGCAGACGGGCTTGCATTTTCCGCAGCGCAGGCAATCCTTGATCATCGCCGAAATTTTTCCGATCTCGGACTGCTCCATGATCAGCGACTCGGTCCCGAGCAACGAGAAGGACGGCGTATAAGCCTTCGAAAGATTAGCCCCCGGCAGAAGCTTGCCCTTGTTGAAATGCCCATCGGGGTCGATTCGGGCCTTGTATTCGGCGAAGGGGACAAGCTCGTCATCGGTCAGAAAATCGAGCTTGGTGATTCCGATGCCGTGTTCCCCCGAAATCACGCCGCCCAGCGAGCGCGCAAGCTCCATGATGCGCGCGACGGTCGCGTAAGCCGTCTGCAACATCGGGTAATTGTCGGAATTGACCGGGATGTTGGTGTGCACGTTACCATCGCCGGCGTGCATGTGGAGCGCGATGAAAATGCGCCCACGCAGGTTTTCTTTCTGGATCGCCCGGATACCCTCGAGGACGGGCCGGAACATCGCTCCGCGAAAAATTGCCTCGAGCGGACGCATGAGATCGCCCTTCCACGAAACGCGTACCGAACGATCCTGCAGGCGATGAAAGAGCGTCGGCGCCTCCGCCGAGTTCGTCAATTCCCCCGCGAAAACGCCATATTCCTCGAAAAAAGCTTTTGCCCCCTGGAGCGGCATGTCGAGTTCATCGAGAATCCACTGCCAGCGCCGGCGGATGTTGGCAACTACTTCCCTTGCATCGGAACGAGCGTCTCCGATCAGGATTTCCGGATCAAGATCGGCGTCACCGCTATCGATCGGCAACGCTCCTGAAAAAAAGGCATCGAGCCGCTCGCAGAGTTCGAGTTTGTTGCGGATCGACAATTCGATGTTGATCCGATCGATCCCGTCGCAGTATTCGCCCATCCGTGGCAAGGGAATTACGACATCCTCGTTGAGCTTGAACGCGTTCGTGTGGCGCGAAATCGCCGCGGTCCGTGAGCGCTCCAGCCAGAATTTCTTCCGCGTGTCGGTGTCTGCGGCAATGAAGCCTTCCGCGCCGCGCGAAGCGCACAGGCGAACGATTTCCAAGGCCGATTCCGCCACCGCTTTTTCGTCATCGCCCGCAATATCGCCGATCAGCACCATCTTCGGACGTTCGCGGCGCTTGGCCTTTGTCGCATAGCCGACCGCTTTCACGTAGCGCTCGTCGAGATGCTCGAGCCCGACGAGCGAAACGCCGGCATCGTAGCCCGCGCCGCCGGATTTGAAATAATCGGTGATTTCGACGATCGCCGGGACGGCTTCGCGCGCCTGGCCGAAAAACTCCATACAGACCGTCCGCGTATGCAGCGGCATCGTGTGCAGCAGCCAGCGCGCGGCGACGATCAATCCATCCGTTCCTTCTTTCTGAACCCCCGGAAGGCCCGAGAGAAATTTGTCCGTCACGTCCTTCCCGAGTCCCGGTTTTCGGAAGCTCCTCCCCGGAATGCCGAGCATTTCGATTGGGCCGTCAAGGGTCTTCCCATCCGCCTTGAAGCGTCTGATTTCAAATTGCGCAACGGCTTCATCGTGGATTTTTCCGAGCGCGTGGCGCAATCGGGTAATTTCGACAAGTCGCCCATCGGGATCGACCATCTTCCACCAGACGAGGTTGTCAAGCGCCGTTCCCCACAGGACGGCTTTTTTTCCGCCGGCGTTCATCGCGATGTTGCCGCCGACGCAGGACGCGCTCGCGGAGGTCGGGTCGACGGCGAAAACATAGCCCGCGGCCTCGGCGAGATCGGCAATGCGATCGGTGACAACGCCGGCGCTCGTGCGTATCGTCGCGTGCGTCCGGTCGCTCCCCGGCAGTGCAATCTCCTCCACCGGCCCCATGTCGATCAGTTTTTCCGTATTGATGACCGCCGAAAACGGCGACAAGGGGACAGCCCCTCCCGTGTAGCCCGTTCCGCCGCCGCGCGGGATGATCGTCAGTCCCAGTTCGATGCACGCGCGAACGAGACCGGCGACTTCTTCTTCCGTATCCGGAAAAAGAACGACGAAAGGATATTCGATCCGCCAGTCCGATGCGTCGGTAACGTGCGAGACGCGAGAAAGGCCGTCGAAGGCGATGTTGTCGCGGCGCGTACGGCGCGAGAGGGTCTTCAGCACGCGAGCGCGCAGCGAACGCGTCCGGTCGAAGTGCTGATCAAAGGTATCGACGGCTTTTTGCGCGGCGCTGCAGAGCTGGAAAACCTGCGCGTTCCCCTGACGGCGTTTGTCGATCTCGCGGAGACGGTGACGAAGCGCGCCGATCAGAGCTTCGCGGCGATGGCGATTGGTCAAAAGGTCGTCTTCGAGATAGGGATTGCGCCGGATCACCCAAATGTCGCCGAGGACTTCGAAAAGCATTCGCGCGGAAAGGCCTGTGACGCGCTGGTCCCGAAGTTCGTTGAGGATGGCCCAATTCTCCTCACCGAGCAGACGGACGACGATCTCGCCGTCCGAAAAAGACGTGTAGTTGTAGGGTATCTCGCGCAGACGGGAAGTCATTTTATACAAAAAGCGTAAAGAGGACGATTCGTCGGATTCTATCGTATCGACGGCGCGGAAAAAAGCGTGTCGACGAAAGCCAGACGCATCCGGCTCATGCCGCTTTCGCCGCCCGGAGTACAATTCTTCTTTTTTGCATCCAACAGAACAGGTCCCCGTGTATCCCGACTATCTCGAAAAGGTGCTCAACGCCCAGGTTTACGATGTCGCCGTCGAAACGCCGCTCGACCTTGCCGCCAACCTCTCGGCGCGAATCGACAATCCGATCTTTTTCAAGCGCGAGGACATGCAGCCTGTTTTTTCCTTCAAACTGCGCGGCGCGTACAACAAGATATCCGGGCTTTCGGCAGACCGCCTGAAGAGCGGCGTAATCTGCGCGTCCGCGGGTAATCACGCGCAGGGTGTCGCGCTCTCCGCTTCGAAAATCGGCTGCCGCGCGGTCATCGTAATGCCTGAAACGACGCCCGCGATCAAAATCGAAGCGGTGCGCGACCGCGGCGGCGAGGTCGTCCTCGCCGGAGAATCCTTCGACGACGCGTATATCCACGCGCAGCAGCTCGAAAAATCCGAAAAACTGACCTTCGTCCACCCCTTCGACGACCCGGAAATCATCGCCGGCCAAGGGACGATAGGCATGGAGATCCTGCGCCAGCACACAAAGCCGATCCACGCGATCTTCTGCGCGATCGGCGGGGGCGGTCTGATTTCGGGCATCGCCGCCTATATCAAGCGCTTGCGTCCCGAAACCCGCATCGTCGGCGTCGAGACCTTTGACGCCGACGCAATGGCGCAATCACTCGAGGCAGGCAAACGCATCCGCCTGAAACAGGTCGGCCTCTTCTCCGATGGAACGGCCGTCAAATACGTCGGCGAAGAAACCTTTCGTCTTTGCCGGCAATACGTCGACGAAATCGTCCGCGTCGACACCGACGCGATCTGCGCGGCGATCAAGGACGTTTTCGAGGATACGCGCGCTATCCTCGAACCCGCGGGCGCGCTCGCGATCTCCGGCGCGAAGATGTACGCGAAAACCCACAAGCTGAAGGCGAAGACGCTCATCGCCGTCGCCTCTGGAGCGAACATGAATTTCGACCGTCTGCGCTTCGTCACCGAACGCGCCGAGATCGGAGAGCAGCGCGAAGCGGTTTTCGCCGTCACGCTACCCGAACGTCCCGGCGCCTACCGCGAATTCATTTCACTGATCGGCTCGCGCAACATCACCGAATTCAATTATCGCTACAACGATCCGAAAGAGGCGCACATCTTCGTCGGCATCCAGACTTCCTCCCGCGACGAGTCGCGCAAGCTCGCCACACAGCTCGATAAACGCGGTTATTCGACGCTCGACCTGACTGACGACGAAATGGCGAAAGCGCATATCCGCCATCTCGTCGGCGGCCCCGCGCCGGAGATACAGCACGAGCACATCTACCGTTTCGAATTCCCGGAACGTCCGGGCGCACTGATGAATTTCCTCAACAAAATGAGTTCGGGATGGAACATCAGCCTCTTCCACTACCGCAACCACGGCGCCGATACAGGTCGCGTCCTCGCCGGAATCCAGGTCCCGCCGGGCGAGATGCGTCAATTCCGGGAATTTCTGAAAACACTGGGCTACGCGCACTGGAACGAAACCGACAGCCCCGCGTACAAGCTTTTTCTCGCACCATGATTCGCCCCCTTTACCAATCGCCGGTGCCCCCGTCCGCGCTTCATTTTTGCGCCGCCGGAAGTTCATAGATCCAACGCAAAGCGCATGGCCGCGCCCTACGACTTCGAAAGCCTCACTGATCGCTCGGGCGGCGACTCGATGAAATGGAACAAATACGCGGGGCGCGACATTTTACCGATGTGGGTCGCCGACATGGATTTTCCGGCAGCGCCCGAAATCCTCACTCAAGTCGCGCGCCGCCTCGCGCGGGGCGACTTGGGTTACGCAGACCCATCGGTGTCGCTTGCCGGAGCTGTTTGCGCCCACCTCGACCGCGAATACGGCTGGTCGATCGAACCCACACAGATCGTCTGGCTCCCCGGACTTGTAACCGGAATCAATGTCGCTTGCCGCGCTGCCGGCGGCGGCGTTTTCTCGGCGACACCGGTCTATCCGCCTTTCTTGACCGCGCCGGGTTTTTCCGGGCTTCCGCTCGCAAGCGCGCCGCTACGTCTGTCGAAAAATCGCTGGACCTGGAATATCGGCGCGGTCGATGCCGCGCTCACGCCCGAAACCCGGCTCTTCCTGCTCTGCCATCCCCACAACCCCGTCGGTCGTCTCTGGGACGCCGACGAACTCATCGAAATCGCCGCGCTTTGCATGCGACGGAATCTCTTCATCTGCTCGGACGAAATCCACTGCGGCCTCGTGCTCGACGCCGACAAGCGCCACCAGCCCTTCGCGACGATCGCCCCACATGCTTCCGCTCGCTGCATCACACTGATGGCGCCATCGAAAACCTGGAATATTCCAGGGATGGCGTGCGCTTTCGCCGTGATTCCGGACACTTTGTTGCGACGACGCTTCCTTCGTGCGATGCGGGGCATCGTTCCGCACGTCAACGCGCTCGGTTTGGTCGCGGTCGAGGCCGCCTACCGCGAAGGCGGCGCGTGGCGCGCGGCCTTGCTCGAGGTCTTGCGCGCAAACCGCGACTATGTCGAGGAGACCGTCGAAACGATCGACGGCCTTGCGATGGCGCATGTCGAAGCAGGTTTTCTCGCATGGATCGACGCGCGCGGTCTTTCCGTCGATGATCCAGCGATCTTTTTCGAATCGCGCGGTGTCGGGCTCTCGTGCGGGCGGGCTTTCGGCGCGCCAGGCTGGGTGCGGCTCAATTTCGGATGCCCGATGCAAACGCTCGAAACGGCGCTGTCGCGAATGCGCCGCGCCGTCGAATCGCTGCCGTGAAAATCCACCGGCGCGGCAAGGCGATTCCGGCCAGGTCGAGTCCGACAAGCCCCTATACCGGAATATCCGCCCGGTCGACCACTTTCCTGAGAACAAAGCTCGAATGTACGCCGGTCACGCCCGGTATCCGGTTGATCCGATTCAGCAACAATTCCTGATAGCTTTCCATATCCTGAGCAAGTACCTTGACCTGATAATCCGCCGCTTGCCCGGTAATCAGCAGGCATTCAAGCACTTCGGGAATTTTTCGGATCGCGTCGTCGAAATTTTCGAAACGCTCGGGCGTATGTTTGTCCATCGCGACATGCACCAGCGCCACCAGGGAATACCCTAGTTTTTGCGCATCGAGCGACGCGTGGTAGCCCATGATGACCCCCGATTCTTCCAACGCGCGAACGCGACGCAGGCAGGGCGACGGCGACAGGCCGATACGATCTGCGAGGTCCTGGTTGCTGATCCGACCGTCGCGCTGGAGTTGCTTGAGGATATTCCGGTCGTAGCCGTCGATCGCGTTTTTTTCCATAAATTGCCTTTAACTTGTTTTCATACGCAGAATATTCTGTTTTTTATAGAATTTTAGCAATTAAATTTTGAAAAACACCTGGATCGGGTTATAAAAAGCAAGCAAATATGGCGCGATACGAGTTATGATCCTCAGCATCTTAGCCCCATCCACTTTTTCATAAAACTTAGCCAGGAACTTTTCATGTTGAAAAATCCCGCCACAAAATATACATCCTTTCCGCCGATCCCAATGTCTGGAAGGCAGTGGCCGAATCAAGTCATCCGGCAGGCGCCGATCTGGATGAGTACCGATCTGCGCGACGGAAATCAGGCGCTTTTCGAGCCGATGAGTATCGAACGCAAGATGCGCCTGTTCTCCAGGCTCGTCAAAACCGGTTTCAAGGAAATCGAAGTCGCCTTCCCTTCCGCTTCGCAAACTGATTTCGACTTCGTCCGGACTCTGATCGAAGACGGACACATCCCGGACGATGTCAGCATCGAAGTTCTCGCGCCCGCCCGCGAAGCGCTCATTCGCCGGACCTTCGAGGCGCTCAAGGGCGCGCGCAACGCCATCGTGCACATCTACAGCGCGACATCGCCGACATTCCGGGAAATGGTTTTCTCGATGAGCAAGCAGGAACTTCTTCGGATGGTCGTTTCGGCCATCCGACTCGTTCGCGATTTGAGCCGCGAAAACCCCGAGACCCATTGGACACTCGAATACAGCCCCGAAAATTTTACGGCGACCGAGCTGGATTTCGCTCTGGAAGTCTGCGACGCCGTAACCGAAACCTGGGGAGCCACGCCCAATGACAAAATCATCCTCAACCTGCCGATGACCGTCGAGATGGCGACGCCAAACGTCTACGCCGATCAGATCGAGTGGATGCACCGCCACCTCGATCATCGTAATAGCGTCTTGATCAGCCTGCA
>JAIRZC010000053.1 GCA_031267455.1 Accumulibacter sp.
CGAGCTTTTCCGGCTTTTAACCGTCCCGGCGAGTTGGATGGCTCCCCCGAAGAGGAGGAGTTTTTCGGTCAGTGTCGTCTTGCCCGCGTCCGGGTGCGAAATGATCGCGAAGGTCCGTCGTTTTGAAACGTCGCGCAAAAGATCGGCGGGAAAGCCGGAAGCATCCGAATTGGAATTTGGACTGGAATCCATGAAACTGTCAGGTGTGCGGCGAAAACCGCGCAGTATACTTGAAATTATCCGGGTCGCCTGTCGGACTTGACCGGATGGATCGTAAAAAAGCGGGAAGGCCGCCTCATTCCCCGTTTTCCCGCGCAAAGGGAATATCGATTCGCGTAAAATTCGTGAAAGAAGCTTTTCGTCCTGCTTTGGCTTGTTTCGTCAGATGGGTGGCTGCAAACCGCGATAGTACGCATAATTCTTCCAGGGAAAAATCGGTGGAAAAGCTTATTGTCATATCTCTTTGGCAAAACGGCGCAAAGCGGCGGTATTGCGGATTTTTCCAAGGCGCGCGACGCTTTTCAAGCGTCCCCGTTTGAAGATTTTTCCAACGACGCCCCATGCGCTCCTTCATCATCGCTTTTGCGTGCGGCGTCATTCTTCTCCAGTTTCAGGAGGACTTGCCGACTCTCGCGTGGATAGGCGCGCTGGCCGTCGCCGGATTCGCGCTCATCGTATTTCCTGCGATCCGCCGGGGTGAAAAAACTCCGTTTCCGCCCCGCGGTTTTGGCATTGCCTTTCGTTCTCATGCTTTTTCCTGCGGTCTGCCTCTTGGCGGGTTCCTGCTTGGCTTTGCGTGGGCGGCTGGAATGGCGCATTACCGCTTGGCCGATGCGCTGGAGGAAGAATGGGAAATGCGGACGATAGAACTTACCGGGGTCATTGCCAATTTGCCCGCGCGTTCAGCGCAAGGCGAGCGCTTTTCGTTCGACGTCGAGTCTGTTCACACGCAAGGCGCGCGCGTTTCCGGACGGATCATGCTCTCGTGGTATCGTCCGCGCGGCGGCGCGACGAAAAAACCGGAGAAAGCGGTGAAGAGGGCTTGGGTCAAAAGTGGCGAAGAGTCTGCCGGATCGTCTGCGGAATCTCTTTCAGTGTCATGGTCCGATCCTCATGCCGCGCTTTTCCACCCCGGCGAACGATGGCGCTTTTCCGTGCGCTTGAGGAGACCTCATGGCACCGCCAACCCATATGGGAGCGATTATGAGGCGTGGCTGCTCGAACGCGGGATTCGCGCGACGGGTTCGATCGATACGCGCGGGGGAGTCGGAGAAAGGTTGGACGCCTTCATTTTGCGTCCGAGTTACGTCATCGAAGCCTTTCGCGATCGGATACGGGCGCGTTTCCTCGCGGCATTGCCCGACGCGCCCGGTGTTGGCGTCCTGATCGCTCTGGCGATAGGCGAACAGCGCTCGATTGCCCCGACGCAGTGGGAACTTTTCCGGCGAACGGGGATTACGCATCTCGTCAGCATTTCCGGTTTGCACGTGACGATGGTTGGCGCGCTTTTCGGGTGGATTCTTGGCAGACTGTGGCGTCGCATCCCGCGCCTGATGCTGTGGTTTCCGGCGCAGAAAGCGGGTCTTGCCGCCGGCTGGCTGGCCGCGTTTTTTTATTCGCTCCTCGCGGGTTTCGAAGTTCCGGCGCAGCGCACCTTTTATATGCTGACGGTCGTCATGTTCTCGCTGATGTCAGGGAAAAATTTCGGCGCGGGGCGAACCTTTTTGGCAGCGCTCCTGACGGTACTGCTTCTCGATCCCTGGGCGGTATTGTCACCGGGTTTTTGGCTGTCTTTTTGCGCGGTGGCTTTTTTGTTCCTCGTTGGAATATCGCGCATCGTCAAGGGACGCCGATGGCGGGATGCGCTGGCGCAATGGGGCGCCGCTCAATGGGGGGTAACGCTCGGGACATTGCCGCTGCTCCTGCTCTTTTTCCAGCAGTTTTCGCTGGTTTCGCCGCTGGCCAACGCGCTGGCGATTCCCTTCGTCAGTTTTCTGATCACGCCGCTGACCCTCGTCTTCGCGGTATTCCCCTGGATTCCACTGCTTTCACTCGACCATTGGCTGCTGGAACAATTGATGCGTTTCATCGAGGCGCTCGCCGTCTGGCCGGTCTGGCGGCAGGCGGCGCCGCCCATCTGGGCTGCGCTTCTGGCGAGTCTCGGCGCTGTTTGGCTCCTGTTGCCGCGTGGTTTTCCCGGTCGGCTGGCCGGTTTTTTCCTGCTGCTGCCCGCGATATTTTTTCGGCCGGATGCCCCAGCGCCGGGCGAAATTCGGGCCGAGGTACTCGACGTCGGGCAGGGACTCGCGGTACTCGTCCGGACGGCCGGGCATACGCTGCTTTACGACACCGGTCCGGTTTATACACCGGAATCAAACGCGGCCTCGCGCGTTATCGTCCCGTACCTGCATGCTTCCGGAATTGATCGGATCGATACGCTGGTCGTTTCGCACCGAGACCAGGATCACGCGGGAGGAATGGGGACGGTACTGGCCTCGTTTCCTGTCCGGCGCGTATTGAGCTCGATGGAACTTCCCGAGGGGGAGCGCTGCGTCGCCGACGGAGAGGGCGTCCGTGAATGGGAATGGGACGGCGTGCGTTTTACTCTACTTCATCCGTTCGAGGGCGACTATGCGGCAAAGTCGAAAAAACCAAATAACTTAAGTTGCGTCCTGCGCGTTTCCAACGCTTCCGGGAGCCTTTTGCTCACCGGAGACATCGAGATCGCCGACGAAAGAAAACTGATTTCGCGGTTTTCTCCGGAAAGCTTGCGCGGAACGGTCGTGCTCGTTCCGCACCATGGAAGCCGTGGTGGGTCCTCGCCCGCTTTCGTCGCAGCCGTTGCGCCCGAAGAGGCGGTCGTTTCGGCGGGCTATCGCAACCGTTTCGGCCATCCTCGGCCCGAAGTGCTCGCGCGTTATGGCGCAAGCCGTATCTGGCGTACCGATCGCGACGGCGCGATACGCTTTTTCTTTCCCGCCGCTCCCGGCGGACCTGGTGGCCAAAAATCCCTTCACGCAAGCGCATGGAGAAGGGAAAATGTACGCTATTGGCATGATCGGTGAGGATTTGCGGGATATTTCACCAAGGACGTGAATCACGGGAAAATGGTGAAAACGAGGCGCTAAACGATAAAAGCCCGGAAGCCCCGGATGCGTCAGTGCCGCGTAGGCGATGTCGGAGGGATGTTTCTGAAGAGTTCGTCAATGGCCGCCTTGTCGAAGCGATATTCGTGGTTGGCGAGCTCGTCGCGAATGACAATTACGCCGTTCTTGTTGAGCGTTGCGTAAACGTCCTCGCGTCCGAGCGTACGAAGCATATTGCGGACTTTTCCCCAGTCTTTCGGAAAATTGTGGATGACGGGTTTTTCGTCGAAAAGGCGGATCGTCTCCTCGTGGAAAAGCCGCGCCAACAATTCTTCGCAGGACAAGCCAAGCAGCTCGGCGCGTTTGACGGTACTGGCGAGCGCTTCGACGCGTGTCCACCCGTCGGGGTCGCGTTTGTCGGCATCGGGCATTTTCTGGATGAAAAGTCCGGCCGCGCTTGTCGGAGTCGCAGCGAGGAAAAGGCGCGAAACGAGTTGCTCGGACTGTTTCAGATAATGCTCGAAAACTTCGGCAAGTGTTTTCCCCGATAACGGAACGATGCTCTGGTAAGGCTGGCGCAGTGTCGAACGTTCGAGCGAAATCGCGAGTTGACCGCGACCGAGCAAGTCGACGGGGCTCGGAGTTTCGGTGATTTTGCCATGACGCGCCATGCATCGGATGTTTCGCGCTTCATCGCAATCGACGACGAGCAGCGAGACCGGGCCGTTTGCGCGCGACTGGATCGACAGTCGGCTGGGTTGTTTGAGGTTGTCGGCGAGCAGGAGCGCGGTTGCGCTCATTTCGCCGAGCAGGCGGATGACGGGGTCGGGATAGCTCCGCTGGATGAGGAGCTTCTGCCAGACGGCGTCCATGCGGACGAAGGCGCCCCGGATGTCGAGGTCGTCGAAGAGAAAGCGCCGCAGGCTGTCGGTCATTGATTCGATTCCTTTGAGTCAATTCCGGACGAAGTCGGAAAACGGCTAGTGTATCCCAGAAACCGGGATCGATCGCGCCACGCGTTTTAAGCTTCGGCGCTGGTGAAAAGGCAGTCGATCTTTCGAAGGTCGTGTTGATTTGGAGCTTATCTGAAACAACAATATTTTGCAGTTCGCTCGGATTGAACGCATTCTTCGGGAAGCCCTCTCGAAAGTTCACGAAAAGCGGGCAAATATTCTTTCCGATGGCTTTTCCGATGCACTTATCGAGAGCCAATCATTGATACGCCCTCTAAAGGAGACAAATATAATCTATTGATTTCATAGGATTTATCTTGAAATTCGCATTTTGAATGTCAACAAGATTTCCGTTTGAAATCTTTTTGCCTTTTTCGGGGAATCGGACTATTCTTTACCAGAGGTATTGTGATTCGCCTATTGTCCGGCAAAGCCGGGCGATGTGTCGTTATCTTGTTGGAGAAAGATCATGACCCAATCCCGCGCGGAAAACTCTTTTCTTTCCGTATACCTGCGAGTCGTCCTGGTCGCGCTCCCCTTCCTCTTTTCCGGCCCGGCTTGGTCGGTGGCGACCTGCACAAAGACCAATTTTTTTATTGGTTATGAGATTGTCGCGGATTCGGGCCCGAACGCCAGCGGCCAATACACTTATGTCGTCACGCCGGTTCGCTGCGACGCGAGCGGCCAGGTCATCTACGATCCAGGGATTGGCTTCGACAACCGCTATCCAGTCGGCACGTTCGCGCCCGCGCAAGTCTATTCGAGCGTCAAAAACGCTTATTTATACAATCAACGCGTCTTCGAAGGTTCTTGTAAACTTAGCTACCTGGGCGTCGCAACCGGCTACAACGGCGCGATCAATGGCGTCACGCTCCCGACGGCGACTTATCCGGTCAACCAAACGCCGTACACGGGCGTCTTCACGCAGCCGATCTACGCGGCCCTGGGAGAAAAACCGCAGGGCGTCCAGAAAGATGGCGAGGCGAATTCATCGAACCTCTGTGCGCTCGCCGATCAAAAGAAATCCGAAGAACAGGGCGGCGGGAATTCCAACGCCCCGAAGCAATGCGTCGGCAACCCGCTTCTCCCTGGCCGCGGCTGCAAAGTCCAGACAGAGACCGACTACCTC
>JAIRZC010000146.1 GCA_031267455.1 Accumulibacter sp.
AACGCCTGACTCATCAGGCGAGCGTGCAAGCCCGGCAGCGAATCGCCCATGTCGCCCTCGATCTCGGCTTTCGGCACGAGCGCTGCGACCGAGTCGATGACGACGACGTCGACGCTACCGGATCGTACGAGCATGTCGGTGATTTCAAGCGCCTGCTCGCCGGTATCCGGCTGGGAAATCAGGAGATCGTCGAGTCTGACACCGAGCTTTTGGGCATAAACGGGGTCGAGCGCGTGTTCGGCATCGATGAAAGCCGCCGTTCCGCCGATTTTTTGCATTTCGGCGATCACCTGCAGCGTCAGCGTCGTTTTTCCCGACGATTCCGGGCCGTAGATTTCGACGACACGACCGCGCGGCAGGCCGCCGACGCCCAAGGCGATGTCGATGCCCAGCGAACCGGTCGATACAACCAGTAAATCCTTTTCGACGCGACCTTCACCCATCCGCATGATCGATCCACGGCCAAACTGCTTCTCGATCTGGGCCAGTGCCGCCGCCAGCGCTTTCGCCTTGTTGTCGTCCATAGTTGTTTTCCCGTCGGTAGAATCGTCGCTTTGGACGATCGTTGTTGGTGAGAGACTGTCTTGGGAATTATATACGATTGGGAATGACGCGCCCGTTGCGCGTGGCGCTCTTCGCGCCGCCGGCGATTCATGAACTAAAAGATCTTCCGAAAGCGGCGCGCCTTGGAGTGAACCCCGGCTTCCGAAAGCCGCTACCTGTATCCGGGAGTTCCCTGGATGGACGCGCGCGGACAAAAAGGCTATGCTTCGCCCCATCTGCGCGCCCGTAGCTCAGATGGATAGAGTACTGCCCTCCGAAGGCAGGGGTCGCACGTTCGAATCGTGTCGGGCGCGCCATTCCGAAATCCCTTGCCTGGGGATCGAAACCATCTCTTTGGAGGTGGAAGTTGCGTTATTGTTCGCCAATGTCTTGGAGCGAATCGATGCAATGGTACAATCCATGACGACTTGAAAGTTTCATGGCCCCGGAACTCGCCGAAGCGAAGTCCGGGGCTTGGCGCGCGCCATGGGCTGCGGTTGGCGCGGCCGAAATGTGGACAACCCAGGCGCTTTTTTCGAACGGCGTCCTGTCATTGGAGGAAAGATATGGCGAATCCAGGCGATGCAAATTCGATAGAACAGGTGCGCGATCTCTTGTTGGGCACGCAGTTGAAGGACATGGAACAGCGTTTCGTCCGGCAGGAAGAACGTTTCCTGCGCGAACTGTCCGACCTGCGGGAAACAATGAAGACCCGCTTCGAATCGCTGGAAAATTTCATGAAGAGCGAGGTTTCCACGCTGATCCATCGCTTGCAGGAAGAGCAGAGCGAACGCGCTGCCGCGTTGAAGAACTCGCAGCGCGAGCGCGATGAAATGTTTAAGGACGAAAAACGCGAGCGCGACGAAGCGCTTGCGCGGATATCGAAGGATATCGCGGTCGCCGATGAGACGTTCGAGCGAAAAATGGCGGCGTTGTCAGGTACTCTCGATACGATCGAGCGCGACTTGCGGCAGTTGTTGTTGACAGAAAACAGCCGTCTTTCGGACAAGGTCGACGAAAAATACAAGGATGCCATCAACGCGCTTTCCGTCATATCGACGCAGATTCGCAGCGATATGACGACCCGTTCCGTGCTTTCCGGCCTTCTGTCCGAAGTGGCGATCAAGCTGGCTCAATGGCAAGGCAACGACATCTTCGTCAAGCTCGACGAGGAAGGGCCGCTTCAAATCGGCCAGGGTAATCCGCCTGGGGACGCGGGACCGGCGGATTGATCCACGGCGACGGATTTCCCCAATGACTTCCGATCCCCTTGTGCCCGATTCTGCCATGGCGGAGGACAACCCGCCTCAGGGGCTTACGCGCGGGACGCGGGATTTCCCCGCAACGGACGCCATTTTGCCGCTCGACAAGGGCGCGGACGACGCTTTTTGGGCGGATATGCCCGAGGCGCCGAAGGACAGGGAGGTCACGTTGCTGCGTTCGCTTCTCTTTGGCCGGGAAATCGCGATCATCGAGAAGCTGCGCTCGAACTACGTCGATGCGCATCACAACGCGAAGAAGGTCAGCGGTGTCCTTTCGGAAGCCATCCTCCTGCGTTCGAAGAACGATGATAGCCTGAATACGGCGCTGGAACCCGTCGTAGACGAGATTTTGCAAACATCCCTGCAGAAACGGAAATCCGACTTCGTCAACGTGCTTTATCCGTTGATGGGGCCGACGATACGTAAATCGATCGCGGAATCTTTCCGTTCCATGATGGCGGATTTCGGAAAAAGCATGGAAATGGCTTTTTCCTGGAAAGGGCTTCGCTGGCGCTTGGAGGCGCTTCGCGCCGGAAAATCGTTCAGTGAAATCGTCCTTTTGCGAACCCTCGACTACCGCGTCGAACAGGCCTTCTTCATCCATAGCGAGACGGGACTTGTCTTGTCGAACCTCGTCCACGAAGGCGTCGGCGCGCAGGATGCGGACATGGTTTCTGCGATGCTGACCGCGATCCAGGATTTCGTGAAAGACTGCTTTACCGGAGGGGGGGATTACGATCTGGAGACTCTCCAGATGGGCGAATTCACGATCCACATCGAACAATCCCAGATGGCCTATCTGGCCTGCGTGGTGCGTGGAATTCCTCCGACGGGTTTTCACAAGAAACTACGGGAAGTTCTGGAAATGCTGCTTATCGAGTACGCGGACGAGTTGAGCGATTTTCGGGGCGACGACGCGCCTTTCGCCGACGCGGCTCACCTGCTCGAAGCGTGCATGCTTGCCCATTATGTGGAAGAAGAATCGAAACCCCATCTTTTCTGGAGCAAATGCCTGCC
>JAIRZC010000227.1 GCA_031267455.1 Accumulibacter sp.
GTGCGGGACAGCAGGCGGCGCATCTCCTCGTCGACCCATTGCTCGGCGAGATCGGTGATCTCTTTGGGCGTCCTGCCCTTCGTATCGATCGGCTCGCCGATGCTCACGGTGATGACGCCAGGTTCCTTGACGAAGGCGTTCTTCCCCCAGAACATGCCAGCGTTGTGCGCGACCGGAACGACAGGAACACCCGCGTTCATCGCGAGAAAGGCGCCGCCCCGCTTAAAAGGCCGCTTTTCGCCCGGCGCCGTGCGCGTTCCCTCGGGATAGATGATGACCGAAAGACCGGCGTTCAGCCTTTCCTTCCCCTGGCGCGTGACACGCCGGATCGCATCTTTCCCCGCGTCGCGGTCTATCGAGATCATTTTTGCCGCGGCAAGCCCCCAGCCCAGAAAAGGAATCATGAGCAAGGATTTCTTCATGACGAAAACGGACGGCGTGAAAAGCGCCTGAAGCACGATCGTTTCCCAGGCGGATTGATGCTTGCAAAGCACGACGCAGGGAACCGTGGGAATCTTCTCGCGGCCGTCGACACGATAATCGAGGCCGATGACCACGCGGCACAGCGCGAGCATGGCCTTATACCAGAGCGACACGATGCGAAAGCGGAAACGGAGTGGCAGGATACCGCCGCACACGACCGCCATGCCGATGGGAATCGTGACAAGGGTCGCGAGAATCAGAAAAAGCAACGAGCGAATGAGTGCCATCACACGTTCAGAAGATATCCGGCGAAGGCGGACAGATCGTCGAAAACGAGTGTGCCTTCCGGAAGCGGGTGCTCGGCGCGCGTCCTTTCGCCTTTTCCAGTGAGTACCAGTACCGGCCTTGCTCCTGACGCCGCTGCGGCCTGGAGGTCGCGCAACGAATCGCCGACGGCGCAAACCGCCTTGAGATCGATGTCGAAACGCTCGGCGATGCTCAAGAACAGGCCGGGTTTGGGTTTACGGCATTCGCAGTTCGCCTCGGCGGCGTGCGGGCAATAAAAAATCGCGTCGATCCGCGCGCCGAGCGCTTGGAGCGAGTCATGCATCTTGTTGTGGATCGCGTTGAGCGTGTCCATGTCGAAGAGGCCGCGCCCAATGCCCGATTGGTTTGTCGCGAGAACGATCCGATAGCCGGCTTGCGCCAGTTTCGCGATAGCTTCCAGGCTTCCGGGAATCGCCTCCCACTCATCGGGGGACTTGACGAAATGTTCCGAATCCCTGTTGATGACGCCGTCGCGGTCGAGGATGACGAGCTTCATACGCCGAGCCTGGAAATGTCGGCGACGGCGTTAAGTAAGCCGAATAGCGAAGCGAGCAGGGAAAGACGGTTCGACCGAACATCCGGGTCTTCGGCGTTGACCATCACCCTATCGAAAAAACGGTCGACGTCGGCGCGCACCCCTGCGAGCGCGGCGAGCGCGGCGGCGTAGTCCATTGCCTCGATGCGCGAGGCGATTATCGGAGTGAGCGCTTGCACGCGCGCGAAAAGCGCTCTTTCCGCCTCGTCCCTAAACAGTTCCGGGCGCGGGGGCAGTCGTTTCGCCCCATCTTCTCCGGCTTTTCTGAGAATGTTCCCGATGCGCTTGTTTGCGGCGGAAAGCGCAAGCGCTTCCGGCAGTTGCAGGAATTTGCGCACCGCGGCAAGTTTTTCCGGGATGGAATCGATTCGCGTTGGACGCAAAGCGAGAACGGCTTCGATGACCTCGAAAGAATGGGCGGCGTCTTTCAAGAGACCACGCAGGCGCTCATAAATGAAATCCGGCAGCGTATCCTCCGTGGGTTCCGTCAAAACACCCTCTTTGAAACCAGAACGTGCCTCGACGATCAGTTCGGCGAGGTCGAGCGGCAGCGGCGTTTCCATCAGGATGCGCAGAACGCCGATCGCGGCGCGGCGCAGGCTGAACGGATCCTTTTCACCCGTTGGAAACTGCCCAATGCCGAAGAAACCGGTCAATGCGTCGAGACGGTCCGCCAGGGCGACCGCGCAAGCAACGCGGGTCTCCGGGAGCGCGTCACCCGAAAAACGCGGCAGGTAATGCGCCCGAATCGCATCCGCCACCTCCGCGTCCTCACCGTCGTGCAGCGCGTAATGACGCCCCATGACGCCCTGAAGCTCTGGAAATTCGCCAACCATGTCGGTAACGAGATCGGTTTTGGCGAGGCGCGCCGCGCGCTTTGCGGCATTTACGCGCGCGGCGTTTTCGCCGAGGCGAACGGCAATCTTCCCGGCAAGCGCCTCGAGGCGCGCGGCGCGCTCACGCAGTGACCCAAGGCGGTTGTGGTAGACGACGTCTTTGAGTCGGGCGACTCGCGAATCCAGCGTCGTCCGGCGATCACGATCGAAGAAGAAACGCGCGTCCTCGAGGCGAGGACGCACGACGCGCGCGTTGCCACCGACGATGTATTTCGGATCGGCGACTTCCATGTTCGAGACGATCAGGAATTTGTTGATGAGCCGCCGCGACGCGTCGAAGAGCGGAAAATACTTCTGATTCCGCTGCATCGTCAGGATCAGGCATTCGTGGGGCACGTCGAGGAATTTTTCCTCGAACTCGCCGACATAGACGACAGGCCATTCGACGAGCGCGGTCACTTCATCGAGCAGGGTGCCGGAAAGCTCGACGCTTGCGCAAAGTTCCGTCGCATTCGCATCGATCTGCGCCACGATCCGAAGGCGACGCTCATCAAAAGCGGCGAGAACCCGCCCATCGCGCCTCAATATTTCAGCATAATCACCCGCGCTGGTAATGACGATATCGCCTTGCCGGCCGGTTTTCGAGAGAAAGCGATGACCGCGCGTCCGTCCGCGGCTCGAAAGCCCGAGCACCTGGCCGGGAACGACGCGATCTCCATGGAGAAGAATCAATCCGTGCGCCGGGCGCGCAAACGCGCGGTCGCCGCTTTCCGCCGTTCCCCATCGCATGATTTTCGGAATCGGGAGTTTTTTGAGCGCTTCGGCAACGATGGCGCCAAGAATATCGTCGAGCCGCGCGCCCGCGACCTTCGCTTTGTAAAACAGGGATTCGCTTTTACCGTCACTACGCCTTTCAAAATTCGCAACTTCGGCAAGCGGAACACCGCGCGCCTCGAGCTTCTTTTTCAGCGTGGGCGTCGGATGTCCGTCCGCGCCGAAAGCCACGGAAACAGGCAGGATTTTTTCTTCGACGATGCGATCGTTGGCGCGATCAGCGACATTTCGCACCAGGACGGCAAGGCGGCGCGGCGAAGCAAAAGCCACGGCATCCGAAGCGCCCTGGATGAGGCCGCTACGTTCAAGCGCGCCGACGATTTCGCTGCGGAAAGCCTCGCCAAGCCGGGGAAGCGCCATCGGAGGCAATTCCTCCGCCAAGATTTCGACGAGCAGCGGCGCATTCATTCCACACACCCCTTTCCGAGGATGTCGCGGCATATCGGAAAGCCGAGCGCTTCGCGCGATGCGTAGTACGATTTGGCGACTTCGCGCGCCAGAACGCGGATTCGTCCGATGTAGGCCGCGCGCTCGGTTACCGAGATGGATCCGCGCGCGTCGAGCAGGTTGAAGCAATGTGAACATTTCATGACATGTTCATAGGCCGGCAAGGTAAGCGAAAGCTCTATCAGGCGCCTGGCTTCCGACTCATGGTCGGAAAAATGCCGAAAGAGTATTTCGGGACTGGAATGCTCGAAATTGTATTTCGACTGCTCGACTTCGTTCTGATGATATACGTCGCCGTAGGTCAAACGCGACCCCGAACGTTCCGACCAGACGAGGTCGAAAACGTTCTCGACGCCCTGCAGATACATCGCCAGACGCTCGAGACCGTAGGTAATTTCGCCGAGCACCGGTCGACACGCCAGCGAACCGACTTCCTGAAAATACGTAAACTGGGTGATTTCCATGCCATCGAGCCAGACTTCCCATCCGAGACCCCACGCGCCGAGCGTCGGCGACTCCCAATCGTCCTCGACGAAGCGCGTATCGTGTTCCGAAAGATCGACCCCAAGAACTTCGAGCGACTGAAGGTAAAGCTCCTGGATATCGTCGGGCGAGGGCTTCAGGACGACCTGGAATTGATAATAGTGTTGCAGGCGGTTCGGATTAACGCCGTAACGACCATCCCTGGGGCGGCGCGACGGTTGGACGTAGGCGGCGCTCCACGGTTCCGGGCCGATTGCGCGGAGGAAGGTCGCCGTGTGAAAAGTGCCCGCGCCGACCTCGATGTCATAAGGCTGGAGCAAGACGCACCCTTGCTTTCCCCAGAAATGCTGGAGACGCAGAATGACTTCTTGGAAGGTGAGCATAGAGCGACCGTGAAAGTCCAAAATTCAATTCTACTTTGAAAAACCGGCGCGCGCCAAAGGAGCGCGCGAACGCCGAAAACACGCTTTCAAGAGAACAACGCCTCGAGGGCTTCTCCAGGGTTTTTGGCGCGCATGAATGCTTCACCGACGAGGAAGGCGCCGACGCCGGCTTCGCGCATTCGACGTACGTCATCCGGCGTCAGGATGCCACTTTCGGTCACGGCCAGCCGGTCGGGGGGAAGCAACGCAAAGAGGTCGATGGTCGTTTGCAGATCGACGCCGAAGGTTCGCAGATCGCGGTTGTTGATGCCGACCAACGGCGTTTCGAGGCGCAGCGCGGCGTCGATTTCTTCCGGGCAGTGTGTCTCGACGAGAACATCGAGGCCGAAAGAAAACGCCTCGGCTTCGAGCGCTTTCAGTCTCTCGAAATCGAGCGCGGCGGCAATCAGCAGGATGGCGTCGGCGCCCATCGCGCGGGTTTCGGCGATCTGATAAGGGTCGACGATGAAGTCCTTGCGAAGAACGGGCAGCGCGCACGTGGCGCGCGCGGAGCGAAGAAAATCCGGCGCGCCCTGGAAAAACTCCCGGTCGGTGATTACGGAGAGACAGGCCGCGCCATGCGCTTCGTAATCCGCAGCGATCCTTTCAGGCGCGAAATCATCGCGCAATACCCCTTTCGACGGGCTGGCCCTTTTGATTTCGGCGATTACCGCCGGCCGGCCGGTTGCGATTTTTCGGCGGAGCGCGTGGATAAAGCCACGTGGAGGCGGTTGTTTCTTCGCTTCTTCCCGAAGCTCTTTTTCGGGCGCGCGCGCCTTGGCCGCGTCAACTTCCCTGCGCTTGACGGCCAGAATACGGTCCAGGATGTCTGGAAGCGTCATGCCGTCGCGAACCTTCGCGTGAAGCGCGCGAATTCGTCGAGCTTGGCGCGCGCCGCGCCGCTGGCAATGGTTTCGCGCGCTTTCAGAATACCCTCGCGAATCGTTTCGACAGCGTTCGCCGCGTAAAGCGCGACGCCCGCGTTGAAAACGACGATTTCGAGCGCCGTTCCGGGCGTGTTGCCCAGCGCCAAAAGCAGTTTGTCTTTCGATTCCTGGGCATTCTCGACGCGCAGCGTTCGGTTGGACGCCATGGCAAGTCCAAAATCTTCCGGATGAATTTCGTATTCGGTAACGAGGCCGTCTTTTAGTTCGCCAACCATCGTTGCCGCGCCGAGCGAGACTTCGTCCATGCCATCCCTGCCGTAAACGACGAGGACATGTTCCGCGCCGAGACGCTCCATGACGCGCACGAGAATGCCGACGAGATCGGGGTGGAAGACGCCGAGCAGCGAATTTGGCGCGCCCGCCGGGTTGGTCAGAGGGCCGAGGATATTGAACAGCGTCCGGACGCCCATTTCACGCCGTATCGGCGCGACGTTTTTCATCGCGAGGTGATGGTTGGGGGCGTACATGAAACCGATACCGGTCGCCTCAAGACATTTGGCAACCTGTTCGGGAGTCAGATCGATGTTGACGCCAAGCGCCTCCAGCGCATCGGCGCTACCCGAACTCGACGAGACACTCCGGCCGCCGTGCTTTGCGACACGCGCGCCTGATGCCGCGACGACGAACATCGACGCCGTCGAGATGTTGAAGCTGCGCGCGCCGTCTCCGCCCGTTCCGACGACGTCGACGAAATTTCGTTTATCCGCGATTTCGACTTGCGCCGACATTTCGCGCATGACTCGCGCCGCTGCGGTGATTTCACCGACCGTTTCCTTCTTGACCCGAAGACCGGTAACTATTGCCGCCACCATCAGCGGCGAGATTTCGCCGCGCATGATCTGGCGCATCAGTTCGAGCATTTCATCATGAAAAATCTCGCGGTGCTCGATAACCCGCACCAGCGCTTCCTGTGGCGTAATCGTCATTTATCCCTCCTGTTTTCCCCGGTCTCAAGCGCCGGGACGAATCATTTCATTTCAAATAGATCGTGGTCGACTTCGCCTCCGCGCAACGCGGATCGGCCTCATTGTCAAACGCATCCGCCCCCTCGCGGATCGAGGCTTCTCTTACCCGCTCCGGACTTTCGCGAGTTCGGCGCGGAACGCGCCGAGGATCGAATTGTAATGGTGCGGATCATCCCCTCTCCTTGCGCCGAAAATCCCCGAACCAGCGACGAAAGTATCCGCGCCCGCCCGCGCGATTTCGGCGATGTTTCCAACTTTTACGCCCCCATCGATCTCCAGGCGAATCTCGCGCCCCGTCTCGCGTGCGTGGGCATCGATTTTCGAACGCGCTTTTTCCAGCTTGCGCAGGACGGACGGAATGAACATCTGGCCGCCGAAACCCGGGTTGACACTCATCAGAAGGACGAGGTCCACCTTGTCCATTTCGTAATCCAATACGTCGAGCGACGTCGCGGGATTGAAAACGAGGCCGGCGCGGCAGCCTAGGCTGCGAATCAGCGCCAAGCTGCGGTCGATGTGCCGTGAGGCCTCGGGATGAAAGGTGATGAAATCGGCGCCCGCTTCGGCGAACCCGGCAATGAGGCCGTCTACCGGCTCGACCATCAGGTGTACATCGATCGGCGCGCGCGTCAACGGTCTGATCGCCTTGCAAACCATCGGCCCGACCGTCAGATTGGGAACATAATGGCCGTCCATGACGTCAAAGTGAATCCAGTCCGCGCCGGAAGCGAGAACATCGGCGACTTCTTCCCCCAGCCGGGTGAAATCGGCCGAAAGCAGACTGGGCGCAATGAGAAACATGACGAGTGTTCGAAAATAAAGGGGATTCTAACTCAGAAAGCGTATCGTGCCGCGCTCGCGGCGCTTTCCGCGCGCGAGCTTCTGTATCTGTCCGGATTTGCGGCGCATAATCCAGCCAGCCCTGCCGATCCTTTTCGAGAGGAAGAAAGAGCCGGAGACATCTGCCGCCCCCTCTTGTGGGTGGAAGAACCGCGGGCGCTTGCCGTCCCCTCTCCACTTGTGGGAGGTGGAGCGGGGAAGAAAGCGGAGCATGCTAAAGCGCCCGCGAAGCGGGCCGGCTTTGCAAAGCCGACCGTGGGGAATTGGGGCGGGCGAGGGTCGGAGAAAGAAGTCCCGGCGTCTTACTGCCAGTTGGCCGCGAGGATAGGTGCGATATCCCCCGGGTTTCGAGCAGCCGCCTGAACTTCAGCAGCGTGGTCGCATCCGGTGCCGACTCCCGCGACAGATCAATCCCCACAGATCGCCTGACTGTCGTAGAGCGCATTCTCCATCCCTTCATCCGACAGGCCGAAGCACTGCTGGGCCACGTACATCCGCAGCATCCGCAACACGCCGACCGGCGGGCGCCTCCGCCCTTCGCCCTTGGGGTAGAACGGCTCAATCTCCGTTTCCAGTACCGCCCATGGCGTGACCGCGTGGATTCCGCCAGGGAAACGGTCACGCCGCGTCAGCTTCTTCTTTGCGGCGTACTCCAGGTCAGAAAAGCTCGATTGCATCGATCAGGGGCTCGCGAAGGAGAAAGTACAAGCATTATCGCACTTGGCCGGGTAGGGCAGGGGCATGAAATAAAGCAGTGCTTCCCTAATTGCGCGAGCTTCCAAAGATGTGTATTCTCACCTCGTTTACAGAAACCCAACTCCAGTTGGACTTTCCCCTTCAGGGGCTAATCGCGCGCGGGAGGCTCGTGCCCCCTTCCGCGCATTATCGCTTGGGCCACGGGCGTGGATTGAAACATGCAACGTCGGGATTTTATTCAATTCATGGGGCTCGCCGCTCTGATGGCCGCCTGCGGTCGCGGAAAAGTTCGCGCGCCGCTCTCGCAGGGCGCGACCGTGCTCGCTTTTGGCGACAGCGTCACTTACGGTATGGGGGCCGCGCGCGGTGAAGACTGGCCGAGCTTGCTGGCGCGGCGTACGCGGTGGAAAATCGTCAACGCGGGTGTTCCGGGCGACACGACTGAAGCGGCGCTCCCCCGCGTCGCGCCGCTGATGGACCAGCATGAGCCGGAACTGGTTATCGTCGAAATCGGCGGCAACGATTTTCTGAACCGGCGTCCGCCCAAAATCGTCAAGGAAAACCTGCGCCAGATCGTTTTGCACATCCGGCGGCATAACGCCGAAACGCCGATCGCCCTTATCGCCGTTCCTGAATTGTCCTTGTTCAACGCGCTGGTCCAGCGCTTGTCGGATTCGCCGATCTACGCCGAGCTCGCCAGGGAATC
Source organism: Accumulibacter sp. (assembly GCA_031267455.1). Classification (GTDB taxonomy): domain Bacteria; phylum Pseudomonadota; class Gammaproteobacteria; order Burkholderiales; family Rhodocyclaceae; genus Propionivibrio. The sequence continues at coordinate 8,462 of JAIRZC010000227.1, forward strand.
GAACCTCTGGCTGATCGACAGCGTTTTTTCGGACGTGCTTTCCGACAGGGCGCTCCGTTCCGATCAGGTCCACCCGAACGCTCGGGGTTATCGGCAAATGGCGGATCGTATCGAGGGCGCCTTGCGGAAATTCGGATTCATTTCTTGAAGCGTTTGCAGCCCTGTCGATTTCTCCTCGACGCGAGGCAAAGGAGGGGCTTCGCGCGGGCGCGAAGCCGGGGCGGAATTGGCGCGTCCCGGAGATGGAGCCAGAGGCTCAGAGGCGGAAGCGACCGAACAACGCGTTGAGCTCGACCGAGGTTTTCTCGAATTCTCCCGCCGTTTCCTCCGCTGACTTGATCACAGAACCCGCTTGGCTGACCAGCATGTTGATCTCGCCGAGCATGTGGCTTGCGCTGTCGCTTGCAAGGTTCTGTTCGCGCGTCGAATCGGCGATGCCGAGCATGCGTTCGAGCGTAGTCTGCGCGTTTTCCCTCACACGGTTCAGCGTTTCGAACGCGATTCGCGCGACTTGGGTTCCCGTCAGGAGCTGGGGCAGCGTCCCGTCGATGATTTCGACGACTTGGCCGGAATTCGTCCTGATCGAGCCGATCATCTTTTCGATTTCGTCCGAAGTCTGCGACGCGCGGTCCGAAAGTTTCCGGACTTCGCCGGCGACGACTGAAAACCCCCTGCCCTGTTCGCCGGCGCGCGCGGCCTCGATCGACGCGTTCAGCGCAAGCAGGCTCGTCTGTCTCGCGATATCCTTTATGACATCGACAAGGCGGGCGATTTGCGCCGCGGTATCGCCCAAGCTTCGGATGCGCGCCGAAACTTTCTGGACGCTGGACGTGATTTCATCGATTTCGCGATTGGCCGCCTGGATTTGTCCGGAATTGTCGTCAGTGAGCTTGATCGACGCCAGTGTGCTTTTTTGGATATCGCGAATGCTGTCGGAGAGATGATTGATGTTGACCATCATTTTCTCGACGGTCGTCGACGTCGTCGACGTGACATTGGATTGGCGCTCGTTGACGACGCTGATTTCGCGCGAAACCGTGTTGATGTAAGCGGCAGCCTGCGTGAGCATCGCCGCGCTCCGGCCAAGATGGTCCAAGAGTTTTCTCAGCGAAAGTACCATCTCGCTCGCCAGAGCGAGCAGGCTTCCTTTCGACCCCGCGGGAATTTCGCCCGTCAGGTCGCCCGACGCGATGCGGGAAAGCTGATTTAGCGCCTCGGCGGGATCACTGCCGATCTGGCGGGTTACGCTGTTCGATATCGCGAAACCGAAAAGCAGCAACATGACGCCGAACACGGCGGCCACGCTCAAGCCGTAAGTCAGATGAAGGCGGAAACCCACGTTGACGTCGTCGGTATGCGCGCGCGTTCCGATTACCCAGGACCATGGCCTGAAAAGTCTTACGCAGTCGATCTGCTCGACGGCGCGCGCGCCGCCGGAAGGCGCGGTCTGGCTATTCACGCAGGCGCCTGCCGGATTGTCTCTGGCCGCGTTGAGAAAGGCGCTGGCGAGCGAACCACCTTGCGCGTCCTTAAGCTTGTCAAGCATATCCTGTCCGGCGTACTCGCCCGACGAATGATGGATGCCGATTCCATCCGTGGTCAGCGAATACACGGACTGCGGAACGCCGCCGCTGGCGTAGCGAAATTCCTGGAATAATCCGACGACGGCCCTTTGTGCCTGCTCAAGCGTCAATTCGGATGCGTTTACGCGCGCCTGATAAGTCATCATCGTGGAATAAATGCCCTCAACGGCCGCGTTCGCGATTTCCTTGCGCTCTGCGATCCGGTACTGCCGAAATCCAGTGGCCAGGGAAAAGACAAGAACCGCCAGCGCCGCCGTGACGAGTAGCATCAGCATAGTGATTTTCGTTTTGAGCTTCATGCCGTGATCGGTCATTTCCCCTCCAGGAAATTTTTCGTTGATCGTGCCGACGTATTATCCTACAACCGCGGGACAGCACTCGCGGGTACGTAACGGGATCACCCATTGCGTGCGCGATAGAAAAACCAGAAACGCCTGTTACCACGTGGCCTCAATTGGAAACATAGGGGTCAGCCGCGGTTTCTGGGATTATATTTCCACTTTGACACGGATTGTCCATTCGCGCGTGAGAGTTCCCTCAAAGGAGAGAGTGGGAATTGGACGGACCGCATTCTTTGATTTCATAGCCCTTCAGGCGGAGAGTACCCTGCTGGATGCTAAGCCTTCGCGGGCATGACGGGTGCGGGTGAGGGTGGGATTTCGATATTCCGAAGGTAATAAGCACTGCCCCCTCATCCGGTCTCTGACCACCTTCTCCCCCTTAAGGGGGCGACGAACCACCGCGAGCTAAAAGAAATTTTTCGGAAAGCGGCTTGCGAAATCGGCACAAAAAAAACAATAAAAACAAACGCTTGCCGCGTCGAGCGTGAAGTATTCTCCCCCGCCGGGTAATAGGGCGGGTAATAGACAGAAAAAATACACCGGGCCATAGTGCATCGTT
>JAIRZC010000017.1 GCA_031267455.1 Accumulibacter sp.
GTATCGTGCGTGTCGCGAGCGATGCGGGAAGAAGTTTCATTTTTCAGCGTTTTCCTCGCGGTCCGGGACGAAAACGTAGCCGATGCCCCAGACGGTTTGCAGATAGCGGGGATGCGCGGGGTCGTCCTCGATCAGGCGGCGCAGGCGGTGCATCTGTACATCGATGGCGCGGTCGAAAGACTCGTTTTCGTCGCCGCGCGTCAATTCGAGCAGACGTTCGCGCTTCATCGGCCGATTGGCGTTGGCAACGAGCGCGTTGAGCAGGGCGAATTCTCCACTCGTCAAGGTTACGCATCTGTCGTCGCGGGTCAACAGGCGCGTTGCGCGATCGAGTGTCCACGGCCCGAAATGGATAAGTCCGCCTTTCGGATCGGGCGCCGAGGAAGGTTGTATGCCGCGTCGCAGCACGGCCTCGATCCGCGCGACAAGCTCACGGGGGTCGAAAGGCTTTCCGAGATAGTCGTCCGAGCCGATTCCAAGACCGATGACACGGTCTGCCGGCTCGTCGCGCGCCGTCAGCATGATGATCGGAATCGTTTCTCCACGGGCGCGAAGGCGGCGGCACGCGGCCAGCCCGTCCTCGCCGGGCAGCATGAGGTCGAGTATCAGAAGATGCGGCTGAAAGCGTTCCAAGTAGGCATCAAGCTGCCGAGTCTCGGGCAGCAAAAGCGTGTCAAATCCCTGGCGGCCGAGGTAGGTCGCCAAAAGCTGCCGCAGTTCGGGATCGTCATCGACGAGAAGTATCTTTTTCATGGCGCGCTCTGATGAGAATGTCGGATAGCCCGTGGTTTCAAGCCGCCTGCGCTTTTTGTGTCACGGACGATTTGATCGAATACCATGATGTATTCTATTCGCCGAAAGTACGGCGGATGGTATCTGAAATAATTTGCAATTTCCCAGCCCGTTCGGAAAAGCTTTTGCAATAAGAAAGCGGCGCGAGGGGGCGAGAATGGCCGTCGGAAACAGGTATTCTTTTTTGATCTGAAAGGAGTCTCAATCATGAAAAACACATTTTCCCTCCAACGTGTCGCGGCGCTTTTTTTTCTCTCGCTTGGCCTTGCGGGCGGCGCTTTTGCGCACCCCGGCCGCGATGCCCCAGGAAAACTCGAACAAGACGGTGGGCGCGAATCGCGTTCGGTTTTCAGGGGCTTTGGCCGATTGCGCGACGATTTGAAACTCGACGCAAAACAGGAAACCTTATGGAAAGAAGCCATGGATGCCCGCAAAGAAAGCGGAAAAGCGATGCGCGAGTATTCGCGCAAGCATCGCGAGGAAATCAAGGCGCTGCTCGATCAGCCAAACGCTGACGCGCGAGCGATCCTAAAGCGCATGGACGAATTCCGTGATCGATTCCAAAAATTTCACCTTGAAGAACGCGAACGCCTGCTGAAGGTCTATGACACGCTCAGCACCGAACAAAAGGAAAAGGTGCGTAATTTCTTCAAAGACCGCTATGACCATAAGCGCACTATCAAGCACCACGGTAGGCGCGGGAAAGTCTCGGATCGTCAGGACGGAAAAGCGTCTCGGAAGGATTGAGGATTTTGAAGCGGCGGCCGGCGGGTTTCCTTCTCTCCCTTGATCGCCGGCCGTTTTTTTGAGCGGCGCCCTCGATGCGCCGCAGCAGTCCGGTACCTCCCTTCGCGCGCAACAGTTGCGGCAATTACACGAAGTCCAAAGGGAAACTGGCCGGGCTTCCTTCTCTCGGCGCTTTTTATCCGGATTTCCAAGTTTCGAGCTCTTTCCCCTTTGGCGAAGAGGAAAAACATTTTCACCGGAACACTCTTTCATGCCTTGCATTCCATAATGGTATGATTGCGCCGATTCGAAAATTCAAACACGTCGCTTTGGAGAGGAGTTTCGTGCGATGAGAAATCTGTCTGAAAAAATCAAGTTGAATCTGGTCCATGGAAAAGAGATCGTTGAGTCCGGAATCGACGGCGCCAAGGAGGCGCGTGACGCAGTTCTGCATTCGGAAGGAAATACCGCCCTGGTTACGCTGGCTGCCCAGAAATCCTGGCGCGCCGCCGCGTTCGGCTTGCTCGCCGGCGTGATCGGCGGTGTGCTCGCGGACGACCGCAAACCCTTGCGCGGCGGTGTCGCGGGGGGATTGCTCGGCGCTCTGCTCGGTTTTAGCGGAAGTTTCGCCTGGAAAACGCGCCCGCTGACTTCGGCGATGGCGCGCGGCGCGAGTAAGCGTATGGGAAAGGTGCGTGACAAGCACTGGCTTTCCCGCAACCCGATCAACTACGGCTGATTGGCGAGATATGAATCGTTCACGCCGCGAAGAGGCGCGACAAGGAAAGATTTGCGCGCATTGCTTTTAAATGGAATGAAATCGTAAAAAAGGCCCGCCGAGACAACACGGCGGGCCTCATTTTGCAGGGAATTCGGAGAGGATTATTTGAGTTTTGGGTCTTCGCAGAGTTCGAGCAGGAAACCCGCGGACTTCGGGTGCACGAAGGCGATGTCGAGGCCGTCAGCGCCTTTGCGCGGGGACTTGTCGATCAGCGAAACACCTTTTCCGGCGAGCTCGTCCAAGTTGCCTTGCAGATCCGTTACAGCTAGCGCGACGTGCTGTATCCCCGGGCCGTTCTTTTCAATGAATTTGGCGATCGGGCCATCCGGAGTGGTCGATTCGAGCAATTCGATCTTGGTTTGGCCAATCTTGAAAAAGGCGATACGAACCTTCTGTTCGGCGACTTCCTCGGTTTTGTAGAGATCGATGCCGAGCTTTTCTTTCCAGAACGAAATCGCTTCTTCCAGGTTTTTTACAGCAACACCAATGTGTTCGACATGTGAAATGTTCATTGCATTTTCCTTTTGAAGATGAAACAAAGCTTGGAGTCGGTATTATGACTCAGAATATCGGTGCTTGTCAGCGTTTTTCCGCATTAAA
>JAIRZC010000042.1 GCA_031267455.1 Accumulibacter sp.
AAACGCGACTGGGGGCACGCGAGGGATTACGTAAAAATGCAGTGGCTGATGCTGCAACAGGAAAAACCCGAGGATTTCGTCATCGCGACCGGCGTTCAGTACACTGTGCGCGACTTCATCGACGCGGCCGCGAAGGAACTCGAAATGGATATCCTCTGGCAGGGCGAGGGTATCGGGGAAAAGGGCCGTCTTCCTTCGGGAAAATGTATCGTCGCGGTCGATTCCCGCTATTTCCGCCCGACCGAGGTCGAAACCTTGCTGGGCGACGCTGGCAAGGCCAGGGAGAAGCTCGGTTGGACGCCTCAAACTTCGTTTTCCGAACTCGTCGCCGAGATGGTAAGCGAAGACCTGAAATCAGCGCGGCGCGACGAACTCGTCAAAAACCATGGCTACAAAGCCCTGGAACGCAACGAATGAACGGAATGATTCGACGGATGGAGACCACATGAACAAGGTTCTGGTTACAGGAGGCGCGGGCTTTCTGGGGTCGCACCTTTGCGAGCGGCTCGTTTCCGAAGGTGTGGATGTCCTTTGCGTGGACAACTTCTTCACTGGAAGCAAGCGCAACGTGCTTCATCTGATCGGCCACCCTCGCTTCGAACTCTTGCGTCACGACATCACTTTCCCGCTTTATGTCGAGGTCGACCGCATTTTCAATCTGGCGTGCCCCGCGAGCCCTGTGCATTATCAGTTCGATCCGGTGCAGACGACGAAAACCAGCGTTCACGGATCAATCAATATGCTCGGCCTTGCCAAAAGGACTCGCGCGCGCATCCTTCAGGCATCGACGAGCGAAGTTTATGGCGATCCCGATGTTCACCCACAGCCGGAAAGCTATCTCGGCCGCGTAAATCCCGTTGGAATAAGAAGCTGTTACGATGAGGGAAAGCGCTGCGCGGAAACCCTGTTCTTCGACTACCATCGCCAGCATCGCGTGGAGATCAAGGTCGTCCGTATCTTCAACACCTACGGCCCGCGCATGCACCCGAACGACGGTCGCGTCGTCAGCAATTTCATCGTCCAGGCGCTCCGGAACGAAGATATCACGATCTACGGCGACGGGCGGCAGACGCGGAGCTTCTGTTACGTCGACGATCTCATCGACGGAACGCTGCGGATGATGGAAAGCCCGGCTGAATTCACGGGCCCGGTCAACCTTGGGAATCCGGTCGAGTTTATGATGATCGAACTCGCCGAAACTGTCCTGCGCCTCGTCGGCGGCAAGTCGAAACTCGCTTTTCTTCCACTCCCGAAAGACGATCCACGGAAGCGCAAGCCCGACATCGCCCTGGCGAAAACCGAACTGGGATGGGATCCCAAAGTGGCGCTTGAAGACGGCCTGAAAGAAACCATTTCCTATTTTCGAAAAACATTGAATGTCTGATTGGCGGCTCGAAACCCCGATTGCTTTTTTCATCTTCAACCGCCCGGAAACGACGGCGCGCGTTTTTGCCGAGATCGCGCGCGTGAAACCCCCAAGGCTGTTCGTGGTTGCCGACGGCCCGCGATCCGACTGGCACGGCGAAGCTGAACGCTGCGCGGCGGCAAGGGCCGCCGTCGAAGATATCGATTGGGAATGCAAGGTCGAAACGCTCTACTCCAAGCGAAATCTCGGTTGCAGGGAGCGCGTTTCCAGCGGACTCGATTGGGTCTTCGAACAAACGCCCGAAGCGATCATCCTGGAAGACGATTGTCTTCCTCACCCGAGCTTCTTCCGTTTTTGCGCGGGATTGCTCGCGCATTATCGCGGTGATACGCGGATCGGAATGATCAACGGAAGTAATTTCCAATTCGGTCGCACACGGGGCGAGTCGAGCTATTATTTTTCGCGCAGCGCGCATGTCTGGGGATGGGCCACTTGGCGCAGAGCCTGGCGGTTTTATGACAAAACCGCAGTCGCGTGGCCGACTCTGCGCGAAAACGGTCAGCTTGCGCAGGTTTTTCCCAGCGCGACCGACTATCGGTACTGGAGAAAAATATTCGACCGCGTCCACCGTGGAGAAATCGACACCTGGGACTATCAATGGAGTTTGGCGCTGTGGGGCCAAAGCATGCTGTGCATCGCGCCGAATGTGAACCTGGTCTCGAACATCGGATTCGGGAAAGACGCGACACACACGAAAATCGACGGAATTTGCTCTGAAATGGCGACAAAAACGATGCATTTTCCTCTCGAACATCCTGCCTTCGTCCTTCCTGACAGCCCAGCCGACCTCTTCGAAATGCGCCATGTTTTTCCGACCTCGCCGGCGCGGCGCGTCCTGCATAAGCTGCGCGGCCTGATCGATTGAGTAAAGGCGGTTCGAATGCCGAAATGCCCGATATGCACTGGCGAAACATATAAAAGTTTCTCCGCACGCCTGTTGAAAAAATACACGGTCGACTACCACTATTGCCCCACGTGTGGACTGTTGCAAACCGAAAAACCCTACTGGCTCGACGAGGCCTACCGAAGCGCCATCGACATTTCCGACACGGGGCTGCTCCTGCGCAATCTGGCGCTCGCCGCCAAGTTATCGGTGCTTCTCTACCTGAATTTCGATCCCAGGGGCGCGTATCTCGATGTGGGGGGCGGGTATGGCATGATGACCCGGTTGATGCGGGACTGCGGATTCGACTATTACTGGCAGGACAAATATTGCGCGAACCTTTTCTCGCGCCGCTTCGAATCGGATGCAGCCACCGCGCCCTTCAGGGCGTTGTCCGCCTTCGAAGTCCTCGAGCATCTCCACGACCCGTTGGCTTTCATTTCGGAAATTCTCGGCGAGCATGAATGCCGTTCGCTGATATTCACGACCGAACTGTATCGGGGCGAAAAGCCGCCGAACGCTGACTGGTGGTACTACGCCTTCGATTCCGGACAACATATTTCATTTTATGGAAGGAAAACGCTTGAAACACTTGCCGTGCGATTGGGGCTGAGCTTTTATTCCATCCGCGGCCTTCACATCCTGACCGACAGGAAACTTCGTTTTCACCGACTATCGAATTACATGATGGGAATTTT